>NZ_JACYHC010000445.1:0-5111 GCF_017152085.1 Staphylococcus sp. EG-SA-2 | reverse complement strand
ATCAACATATAAATATAAATTTTTATGTTTCACGTAAAACAAAAAAAGACAAAGCTGTTATGATCTTAGCTTTGTCTTTTATGTGTTAGTCATCATGTATACGACATCCTACTACTAACGTTTATATATTCGAATTTTTATTTCATAATAATCTTCATGATCTTTGTCTTTATGCTCAACATGTAGTCCTGTTTGTTGAATCGCTTGGATACTTTTGCCTACCTCATCTCGTGCTTGAGTGACATCTTGTGCAAAGCGAAGGTTTTGTGCTTTGACTTTTTCGGGCCCCGTTTTTTGGCGTACTCTATCTTCAGTCTGTTTCACATTTAGTTTTTGTGCAATGACTTGCTCAATCAACGCTTCTTGTTCACTATCAGACAATGATAATACCGCTCTCGCATGGCGTTCAGTAATTTTACCTTCTCTTAAGCGAAGTAGTACTTTCGGCGCCAACTTCAATAAACGCAACTTATTTGCAATAAAGCTTTGACTTTTACCTAAACTTTTTGCCAATTCACTTTGCGTTGTATCACCAATTTCCAATAATTTCTTATAGGCTTCCGCTTCTTCAACAACAGACAAATTTTCTCTTTGAATATTCTCAATTAATGCAACAACAGCCGTCTCTTCATCATCCATATCACGAATAATAACGTCTGCTTGAGGTAAATTTAGTGATTGTATTGCTCTAAATCGGCGCTCTCCAGCAATAATTTCAAACATATCTTCTTCAATCGGTCTTACAACAATAGGTTGTAGTAAACCATGTTCATGTATTGATTCAGCAAGTTCTTTAATTTTATTTGGTTCAAACACCTGTCTTGGTTGATAACGGTTGGGAACGATACGTTCAATTTGAATGGATTCAACATTACTATTGCGATCTTCTTCAATATGTCCAATGATGTCATCTTTGTTTTTCAAACCAAATAATTTTGAAAAAGGTTTTTTCATTATCCATTCGCTCCTTTTATGTTAGTTGTAAAGGATTATGCATTATTTTTCAAGTAAAGGAGTCTTATTAGGCGTCCCTGGTTTTCTTGGGTACTTTTTCGGCGTCTGTCTTTTTTTATCAATAATGAACATCTGGCGCTCTCCAGCATCTTCTGGCAATTTAAAGGTATGTGTTTCTGTAACGTTACCACCTAACACACTAATTGCAAATTTTGCTTCTTCTAATTCTTCTTCACCTTTTGAAGATTTTAATGCAACAAACTGTCCACCTTTTTTAATTAGCGGTAAACACAATTCACTCAACACGGATAATCTAGCTACTGCTCTTGCAGTAACAACATCATAAGACTCCCTGTAGACACCCTTACCAAATGTTTCTGCTCTATCGTGTATAAAGCTGACATCCTGTAATTGTAATTCTGACGCTAAATGGTTTAAAAATTGAATACGCTTATTTAATGAATCAACAATCGTCACTTTTAACTGCGGAAACATTATTTTTAACGGAATACTTGGAAAACCAGCTCCAGCGCCTACATCACATATACTTATAGGCTGATTAAAATCAAAATAAAAACTAGGTGCAATGGAATCATAAAAATGTTTCAAATATACATCGTGTTCATCTGTAATACTTGTCAAATTCATCTTTTCATTCCATTCAACAAGTAAACGATAATATGTTTGAAACTGTTGTTTTTGAGTCTCAGTTAATTCAATATTATGTTCTTTTAATTGTTCTGCTAACCATTCTACAGTCATTAGTCACTCACCCTTTGGAGTTTACCTTGTTCTAAGTAAATCAATAATATAGATATGTCTGCTGGATTTACCCCTGATATTCTAGAAGCTTGTGCAATATTTAAAGGTTTTACTTCTGATAATTTTTCTCGCGCTTCAGTCGCCAAACTATCAATCTTACTATAATCTAAGTCTTCTGGAATTTTCTTCTCTTCCATACGCTTAACTTTCTCAACTTGTTGTAGTGATTTATTGATATAACCTTCATATTTTGTTTGTATTTCTACTTGTTCTTCAACATCTGCATTCAATTGATGTTCTTCTTCTAAAATTTCTAAAATTATATCGTAAGTCATTTCAGGTCTGCGTAATAAATCGATAGCTAAAATACCATCTTTTAAGCGAGAACCACCATGTTGTTCAATAATCGCTTGCGTATGTTCGTTTGGTTTAATACGAATATCTGATAAACGCTTAATTTCCGCATCAATTTGCTGACGTTTTTCATTAAAACGTGCATATCGTTCTTCAGAAATCATACCAAGTTCATATCCCATATCCGTCAATCTCAAATCAGCATTATCATGACGTAGTAACAAACGATATTCTGCACGTGATGTTAGTAAACGATAAGGTTCATTAGTACCTTTAGTTACAAGATCATCGATTAAGACACCAATATATGCATCTGAACGACTTAATATCTTTTCGCCTGTGTTTAACACTTTACCTGCAGCGTTAATACCTGCCATCAATCCTTGTCCTGCTGCTTCTTCATAACCAGATGTACCATTAATTTGACCTGCAGTATATAAGTTTTTAATCATTTTCGTTTCAAGTGTAGGCCATAACTGCGTTGGCACAATCGCATCATATTCAATTGCGTAGCCGGCACGCATCATATCTGCTTTTTCAAGACCTGGTATCGTCTCTAACATTTGACGTTGCACATGTTCAGGAAGACTTGTAGACAATCCTTGCACATATACTTCATTTGTATTACGACCTTCAGGCTCTAAGAAAAGTTGATGTCGCGGCTTATCATTAAATCGAACAAATTTATCTTCAATTGAAGGGCAATAACGTGGCCCGGTTCCTTTAATCATCCCTGAATACATTGCAGATAGATGTAAATTATCATCGATAACTTTGTGTGTTTCAGCATTAGTATACGTTAGCCAACATGGCAATTGATCTAATATATATTCTGTTGTTTCAAAGCTGAATGCACGACCTACATCGTCACCTGGTTGTATTTCAGTCTTCGAATAGTCAATTGTTTTTGAATTTACACGCGGTGGTGTACCTGTTTTAAAACGAACAATATCAAAACCAAGTTCTCTTAAATTGTCTGATAATGTGATTGATGGTAATTGGTGATTTGGTCCACTTGAATACTTCATATTACCTAAAATGATTTCACCACGTAAAAATGTTCCCGTTGTAATAATTACTGCTTTAGATAAATACTCTGTACCAATATTTGTACGTACACCTTTAACTTCATTATCTTCTATAATAAGTTCGTCTACCATACCTTGCATTATATGCAAATTTTCTTCATCTTCAATCACGCGTTTCATTTCTTGTTGATAAAGTACTTTATCTGCTTGCGCTCTTAGTGCTCTTACAGCAGGTCCTTTACCTGTATTTAACATTCTCATTTGAATGTGTGTTTTATCGATTGTTTTTGCCATTTGTCCACCTAAAGCATCAATTTCACGAACAACGATGCCTTTAGCTGGTCCACCTACAGATGGGTTACATGGCATAAATGCAATATTATCTAAATTTATTGTTAGCATTAATGTTTTAGCACCACGTCTTGCAGATGCTAAACCTGCTTCTACACCTGCATGTCCCGCACCTATAACGATTACATCATATTCTTGAACCACAATATAAACCTCCTTATTTGATATCTTACTAGCCTTCTTAAGACGATATTCCGTCTATTTCAATTACTATTTACCTAAGCAGAATTGACTGAATAACTGATCGATGAGTTCATCACTTGCAGTCTCACCAATAATTTCTCCTAATATTTCCCAAGTTCTAGTTAAATCAATTTGTACCATATCCATAGGCACACCAGATTCTGCTGCATCAATCGCATCTTGTATCGTTTGTCTTGCTTGTTTTAATAATGAAATATGTCTTGAATTAGAAACATAAGTCATATCTTGATTTTGTACTTCTCCACCAAAGAACAAATCTCGAATTTGTATTTCTAATTCATCAATACCTTCTTGTTTTAACATTGAAGTTTGAATTAATGGCGTATCACCTATCATATCTTTAACTTCATTAATATCTATGTTTTGCTCTAAATCCATTTTATTAACAATTACGATTACATCTTCATTTTTAACCACTTCATATAATGTGTAATCTTCTTGAGTCAATGCTTCGTTATTGTTTAATACAAATAAAATTAAGTCTGCTTGGCTAAGAGCCTTTCTAGAGCGTTCAACACCAATCTTCTCTACTATATCTTCTGTCTCGCGTATACCAGCAGTATCAACTAATCTTAATGGCACGCCACGAACATTGACGTACTCTTCTAAGACATCTCTTGTAGTACCTGCTACCTCAGTTACAATCGCTTTATTATCTTGTATTAAATTATTTAACATCGATGATTTACCTACGTTTGGTTTACCAACAATAACTGTAGATAAACCTTCACGCATAATTTTGCCCTGCGCACCGGTATCTAATAAACGATTAATTTCCTGTTTGATTTCTTTAGACTGCTCTAAAAGAAATTCAGTAGTCGCATCTTCAACATCATCGTATTCAGGATAATCAATATTCACTTCCACTTGAGCGAGTACCTCTAATATAGATTGACGTTGTTTTTTGATTAAGTCACTTAGACGACCTTCAATTTGATTCATCGCAACTTTAGAAGCTCTATCTGTCTTCGAGCGAATAAAGTCCATAACTGCTTCAGCTTGAGATAAATCAATACGACCATTTAAAAAGGCACGTTTTGTAAATTCACCTGGCTCAGCCATTCTAGCGCCATATGTCATAGTAAGTTCCAGCACTCTATTAATCGTTAAAATACCACCATGACAATTAATTTCTATAATATCTTCGCGTGTAAATGTTTTTGGCGCTCTTAACACAGACACCATAACTTCTTCAACCACTTCTTTAGACTCTGGATCAATAATATGACCGTAATTAATCGTATGTGATGGAACATCATTTAAAAGATGTTTTCCTTTATATAATTTGTCAGCAATTTCAACGGCTTGCGGTCCAGACAATCGAACAATTCCAATTGCCCCTTCACCCATTGGTGTTGAAATACTCGTAATTGTATCTAAATCCATATTGCTACTCGCCTCCTTCAACGATGTGAATACATTTTAAAGTAAGTTATTATAACCCTAAGGTCAGTCTTA
>NZ_JACYHC010000444.1:0-21289 GCF_017152085.1 Staphylococcus sp. EG-SA-2 | reverse complement strand
TAGCACGTAGCGTACTATAATACATTGTCGGAATCATGATAATAAATGTAGGGTGATATTGTGCAATCATGTCATTCAATTCTTCGCCGTTAAAGTAACGTTGAAGAATAAGTGTGCCACCTGACATTAATACTGGTAATACAGTATCGTTAAACCCTAAAACATGGAACATTGGTGTTGATACAATCGTAATATAGTTTGAATTGAACTTGTACGTCAGCTCTAAGTTTGCACCGTTATGAACAAATGATTCATATGAGAACATCACACCTTTAGGTGATCCGGTTGTACCACTTGTATAAATTAATGCTGCAAGATCTTGTGGTTCAACAGGTGTTGCTTGAAAAGGTTGGTGATAATCTGGATTTACGATTTCATCATATTGCGCCACATCAATATCCATATGCAATAAGTTTTGGTCAATATCGGTGAGTGAACTTAAATGTTTTTCAGCATAGAAGAGCAGTTTTAATTGTGCATCTTCCACAATGGCTGCAATT
Organism: Staphylococcus sp. EG-SA-2; assembly: GCF_017152085.1. Taxonomy (NCBI): domain Bacteria; kingdom Bacillati; phylum Bacillota; class Bacilli; order Caryophanales; family Staphylococcaceae; genus Staphylococcus; species Staphylococcus sp. EG-SA-2. Next base: position 20,789 of record NZ_JACYHC010000444.1, on the reverse strand, counting down.
TCTTTTGGGTTAAGCCGCCAATTCAATGGTAAAAAAACCGCACCTGTTTTAAAACAAGCAAACAATAAATCTAATATTGCAATATCATTTGGCGCAAAAATACCGATAACATCGCCTTTTTTAACACCTTGAGATGTTAAATAATGTGCCATATTATCAGCGCGTGCATTGAGTTGTTGGTATGTCCAAGATGTTTGTTTTGCGTGATCAATAACGGCAGGCTTGTCATCATCGAAGTCTGAACGCGTTTTTATCCAATCGAAATTCATTAGTATACCCCCTTTAGCTTCACTTTCATACTTTATGAATTGATTGTTTAAGTTGTCCCCATTTTTCTTTGTAAATGCTGGTATCAATTAATTTTAAATGATCAGCAATAATTGGTTTAAAAGCCATTTGATTCAAAATATCTTTATGCAAATCAAGACCTGGTGCAATTTCAATTAGTTTCAAGCCTTGATTGGTGAGCTCGAATACTGCACGATCAGTAACAAAATAGACTTCTTGCTCGAGTAATTGTGAATATTGTGCATTAAAGTCGATATGGCTCACATCTGATACAAATTTCTGGTTTTGTCCTTCAGTTTCAATGTTTAATCGTTGATTATGACATGAGACATGACTGCCAGCTACAAAAGTACCTGAAAAGATAATTTTATTTACAGATTGCGTAATGTCTATAAAGCCACCACATCCATTTAGTCGGTCATTGAAGTAAGACACGTTGACATTGCCGTATTGATCAACCTCAGCAAAGCTAAGATAGGCAACTGATACACCATTGTTATAAATAAAATCCCATGCTCGATCATGAGGCATGCGCACATCTGCATTGTAATTCATACCAAAATGTTCACGACTCCCAACGAATCCACCGAAAATGCCAACATCTAGAATCGGTTGCACATCATGTTCAACACATTCTTCGTGCAATAAATTAGAGAGTTCATTATTGATGCCATAACCGATGCTAATTGTATCGCCATAAGTTAAAAACTGAGCAGCACGTCGGAGAATCAATTTGCGACTATTAAAAGGTAATGCGGGTTCAGGTATTCCATCAATTCGTTCTTCTCCAGACAAGGCTGGTAAATAATGACTCTGAATTACTTGGCGGTGATTCTTTTCATCTTCTGTGACGTATACATAATCGACAAGATTTCCTGGGATAACAACTTCATTCGGTTTTAGTTGATAGTCGTCAACTAAAGCTTTAACTTGTACAATAACTTTCCCATGATTGGCTTTCGCGTTTAATGCGACATGATAACACTCGCTCAAGTACGCTTCTTGAGTTAAATAAATGTTACCTTGTTGATCTGCGTATGTTCCTCTCAGTAGTGCCACATCAACGCTAGGGAATGTGTAATGTAAGTATGTTTCATCGTTGATGGTTACTAATGAAACTAAATCATCAGTTGTTCGTGTATTTACTTTACCGCCACCGTATCTAGGATCAACAGCTGTGTTTAATCCGATTTTAGTAATAACTCCAGGTAATAATTGATTACTCTGACGATAATGAGTTGCAATGATACCTTGTGGTAAAAAATAAGCTTCAATGTCATTATTTTTCATTGCTTGTGCCGTTTTGGAAGAAGCCGTTAAAATGCTCATAATGACACGTTTAATCATGCGACGTTCTATAAAATCATCTAAATCCGGTGCGGCACCTAAACTATGGATATCATTCGCTAATATAAACGTTAAATCTTTGGGCGTATGATATGTGTCATGTTGCGCTAACACAGCACGTAGAACTTCGGCGGGTAAGTTGGCTACAGCTAATGCTGGTAAACCAATCACATCACCATCTTTAATGATATGTTGTAAGTCGTGCCATGTGATTTGTTTCAAGCAAGTCACCTCCATCACATTTGATAAAATATAGCGTTTTTACACTTTGTGTAAACCCTTACAAGAAATATAACATAACGACGTTTAAAATCAATTAGAAATATCTTTTTATTCTGATAATAGACACAGTATAGACACATTTTAATGGTTGATAACAATTGTAATATCAAGGGTTTGTAATGAATTGAATATCATTAAAATACTTATATAAAAATATTGCTCGGAATATAAAAAGTTAAATAGGTTTTGATTTTTAAATATGAAATACAAAGCGCCCAATCGAACAAAGTATTTATATTAAAATATGGAAAATCCATCAATATTAAATTAAAATAGTTTTATTATGAAAAGTGAAAGTAGGTAAGTCTATGGAAGGTCTTAATCATCGAAGAAATACAGAAAAAGAAGAGACAACACAAACGCAATCAGTTGCACCTAATACAGGTGAAGAGGGGATGTCATCAGCAAGTACACAATCAACTAAGACGTCCGACATACATAATGAATCTATCAATAAACAAATGGAAGCCAAAGCGCATGAAACAGCGCAAAATGCAGATTTAAAAACCGAAGCAAGAAGTTTATTTGATAATGCAACCAAATCAATCGGTAGACTAGCCGGCAATGATGAAAGCTTAAATCTTAATTTAAAAGATATGTTTTCTGAAGTATTTAAGCCGCATACTAAAAACGAAGCAGATGAAATATTTATAGCGGGTACTGCTAAAACTACGCCAGCAATTTGTGACATATCAGAAGAATGGGGGAAGCCATGGCTCTTTTCTCGAGTATTCATCGCTTTCACAGTAACATTTATTGGATTATGGGTCATGGCAGCGATTTTTAATAACACTAACGCGATTCCGGGTCTCATTTTTATAGGGGCTTTAACAGTACCATTATCGGGTTTGTTCTTCTTTTATGAATCAAATGCGTTTAAAAATATTAGCATTTTTGAAGTTATTATCATGTTCTTTATTGGCGGCGTATTTTCATTACTAAGTACGATGGTATTATATAGATTTGTCGTTTTTAGTGATCAATTCGAAAGGTTTGGTTCTTTAACATTTTTCGATGCATTTTTAGTAGGATTAGTTGAAGAAACTGGAAAAGCACTCATTATTGTTTATTTCGTCAATAAATTGAAAACAAATAAGATTTTGAATGGATTATTAATCGGTGCTGCTATTGGTGCAGGGTTCGCAGTTTTTGAATCAGCAGGTTATATTTTGAATTTCGCTTTAGGGGAAAATGTCCCATTATTAGATATTGTCTTCACACGTGCGTGGACTGCGATTGGTGGTCATTTAGTTTGGTCAGCGATTGTTGGTGCTGCAATAGTTATTGCGAAAGAACAGCATGGCTTTGAATTCAAAGATATTTTTGATAAACGCTTTTTAATATTCTTTTTATCAGCCGTTGGTTTACATGGCATTTGGGATACATCTTTAACTGTACTTGGCAGTGATACGTTGAAAATATTTATTTTAATCGTTATTGTGTGGATACTTGTATTCATTTTAATGGGGGCAGGTTTAAAACAAGTGAATTTACTGCAGAAAGAATTTAAAGAACAACAGAAAAAAGTAGACGAATAATAATTAAAGCTTATGTTGCTCATATGTTTGTGACATAAGCTATTTTTATAATTTGTCTTTAAAAGAGTGGAATAGGAATACTTTTCGGAGTTAAAAAAGTGTTTCACGTTAAACAAATAGTGACAATTAGATTTATATAAAATGAACATGATTCATTGAAAGTATGTAATAATCATTTTATTGAAATTCATCAAACAGAAATTAATACAATCATATAAGCAAATTAAACCACGCCATAATCATATTGGATGACTTCGGCGTGGTTTTTATAGTTGAAGCAGGGCTGAGACATAAATCAATGTCCCACACTCCCTTATCGTTCAATCGTTGTTCGATAATCGATTAAATAGATACCTTCAGGTGTTACTTTATAATTTTTAACCTTAGAGTTAGCAGCGACTATTTGATCGTTGTAAGCAATATAACTGTTTGGTACATCTCGACTTGATAATTTAATAATATCATTAGAAATATTGTGACGTTCCTTAACATCTACAGTATGATTCAATTGATTAATTAAATCATCGACGTTGCTATTATTGTAGTCTCCTTTATTAATAGCACCATCTTTTTTATATGCTTGATTAAAGAAATAACCTGTATCACCGCGAGGGATTGTTCCGAAACTATACATCGTTGCATCCCATGCAGAACGGTCTTTTAAGTAACCTTCTATGTCATCAACACTTTTAATGTCGATTTCAATATTTGCTTTTTTAGCATCTGATTGTAATACTTGCGCAATTTTCGATAGCTCTGGACGACCGTCATACGTAATTAACTTAATTTTTAAAGGGTGTTCTTTTGTATAACCATCTTTAGCTAATAACGTTTTTGCTTGTTCGATATTTTGTTTGGTTAACTTAGGTTCTTTAATATATGGAATTTTATCATTAAATGGACTCGTTGCAGGTTTCGCATAACCTTGATAAATATGATCTGCAATACCTTGTCTATCAATGATATGATCTAATGCTTCACGAACGGATTTAGTCATTTTTTTATTAGTATGATTATACATAAGTAAAGAAGTTCTAAATCCAGATTCTTTTGACACTTTTAAATTTTGATTATTTTCTATGTCTTGAACTTTATTAACTGGGACATCAGTTATTAAATCATCTTTTTGAGATTCTAAATTTCTGACGCGATTATTGCCGTCTTCTTGGTACGTCACAGTAATATGATCAAGTTTGGGTTTACCTTGCCAATAGTCCTTAAAATTCGACAATGATATTTTTCGAGATTGCTTATAATCTTTTATTTGGTAAGGGCCTGTACCAACAGGAGTTTGATTAACATCTGATTTAGCATCTGTATCATAAATTGCCATAAAAGGATTAGCTAATTCAGATACAAGTTCAGGGTAAGCGGAGTTGGTTTTAATTGTCAGTTTTTGACCTTTAGCGGTAATTGATGATATTGGTAATGAATATTTGACCAAGTCGCTTTTTTTCATGCTATTTTCAAGGCTAGATTTCACTTTTTCTGCAGTCAATTTTTGACCGTTTTGAAATTTAATATTATCTTTTAATTCTATATCTAACGTTGTATCATTTGGTTGATGATACGATTTCACTAATGCTTTTTCTATTTTTCCTTGATCATTTGTTTTAAATAATGATTCTGCAGCACCAATCTTAACTGGTACATCTGTTTCATAAGGTGCAATAGACTTTGTTTTTAACGGTAACGAAATATTTAAGTCTTTGCCAGATGAATGCATTGAGCCACATCCTGATAACACTAATACTGCTGAAAATATAGTTGCTAGTCTTTTAAACTTCATTTCATTAACACTCTCTTTCTAATTACTATGTAAAACCCAACAATTAATATTTTAAAACTTTATTTTGTTAAAGTAAAATGTTGTTCAAGTTTAGTAATTATTAAAGTTCAATTAATTGTAGTAATTATGCTTTTTAAAAATAAATATTAGAAATGAAGTTAGCGACATTTATAGTGATTCACGATAAACATATATAACTAAGTATTGAGCAACTGCTGTAGTACTACAGCTTGGTTATGTTTAGTATCTTTTGCTGCATATAACAATAGAACATGATTATGCTGATTTACAATATCCTTTAATTTTTCAAAAGCATCTTTTTGCGCATCCTGATCACGTAATTCTTTTTCATATTTTTCTTTAAAAGCTCCAAAAAGTTTAGGATCATGTTGGAACCATTGTCGCAACTCAGTAGAAGGGGCAATGTCTTTTAACCAATAATCTAGGTTAGCAGTTCTTTTCGAAATACCTCTCGGCCAGACTCTATCGACTAGGATACGAATAGCGTCGGTATTATCTTTATTGTCATAAATCCGTCCAATATCTACGGTCATCTTGTGAACTCCTTTCTTATGAAATTCAGTGAGCATACATCAATGCATGTTGTGGTGGGACGACCAAATAAATTTTGCGAAAATATCATCTCTGTCCTACTCCCAATTAAAAAACAGCCATGACAAAGTAAAGTCATAGCTGTTTTGGTATAGATGTCATTTATTTTTACGTTTAGTTAAATACTTCAAACCAACTGCAAAGACCGTGTACCCGGCTATGGTTTGTATCAATGTTTTAATTAAATTATTATTTTTAACAATAATATTTGCAGTAACAATACTTACGAAATATAATGCAAATACTTTTACGTAACGTTGATTAAGTTTCATATGAGCACTAAACCTCTTTTCTCAGTTATACTGCAACGCTTAGTCTTGGAATAAATGTTTCGTAGTGTACGCGATCCATATCGTAATTTAAAGATTTAAGTGCTTCGATCATAGATTGTAAGAATTTTGTACCACCACAGATATAAATTTCAGGTTTATTTGCTAAAAATGCTTGTAATTCTTCAGTGCCAATATAGCCTTGTTTATCTTTTAAGTGTGTATATAATTTAGCGTTGTCATAATGGCTTGCGATACTGTTGAAGTTGTCTTTGAAAGGTAAATGTTGTTCATTTTCAGCAACTTGAACCATCTGTGTATCTAAACCTTTGGCAGAGGCAGCTTCATACATTGCTACTAAAGGTGTGACGCCAATACCTGAACCTAAGAAAAGTTGTGGTTCAGTCGTATTCTCTAATACGAATCCACCTACAGGCGCAGCTAAATTAATCATATCGCCTTCTTTAATCTCATCGTGTAAAATTGTTGAAACTTCGCCTTCATGTTCTGTTGTGACATCACGTTTAACGCCAAAAGTTAAATGGTTTTTTTCACCTGATACGATAGAATAGTGACGTTTAGCTCTATATGGAAGTTTATCACTAGAAACATCAACTGTGATGTATTGGCCTGGTGTAAATTCACTAAAGTCATATTCTTCAGTTTCAACTGTAAATGATTTAATGTCTTCAGATTCTTGTTTAATATTGGTAATTTTGAATGGTTTAAAACCAATCCACATCATTTGATCATAAATTTCTTTTTCAATTTGGATGAACACATCCGCAATAACACCATATGCTTTTGCCCAAGCTTGAATCACAGGGTCATGTTCTTCTAAACCTGTCACGTCTTGGATTGCTTTTAATAAATTTTCCCCCACAATTGGATAATGTTCAGCATAAACTTGTAATGCACAGTGTTTATATGCGACTGGCATAATGACTGGTTTAATAACACTTAAGTTATCGATATTAACCGCAGCGGCCATTACAGCTTGTGCTAATGCTGAAGATTGCATGCCTCGTTTTTGGTTCGTTTGATTAAACATGTTTAAAAGTTCAGGATGCGCTTTAAACATTTTTGGATAAAAGATTGACGTAATTTCTGTCCCTTTCTCTTTAAGTAAAGGCACCGTTTGTTTGATAATGTCTTTCTCTTGTTCTGTAAGCATGATACTCCTCCTTTAATCTGTCTATTTTGATTATTCTACTAAAAATTTCGATATTCAATTAATTGGTTTGAGAAAATATAAATAAAATGGCAAATTTGATAATTGTATGACATTTTTAATTTTTTAAATACTTATCAATAAGCATTGTGTACAATTGTCTGTTTGCACACCGACGATTGCGCGCATTTATTTGACTAATTCAAAAAACATTGTTGTTTTCTTAGAAAAAAGTAAACATGATAATAAAAATGTGAAAGTGTAAATAATCACTGGCGAAGTACGAAGACTAAAGACACCTAAGATGTAATCGTATACAAATTAAAAAGGTGTAAAAATTAAAATAAAATGTGAAATAAATCACAATTTAATATTGACCCAGTACTTAATGCATGTTACATTTTATATGTGAAATAAATCACAAACTTAAAAGCGGATGACACATGACCTTTTAAGTTATGCGTTGAAAATAAAAGAGATGTTTATTTGCTTTTGTATCGTCAATAAGCAGCATTAAACTAACATATTTGAAGCTACACGTATGTTAGTGAATTAATCATAAGGGAGTTTTTGTAATGAACAAATTTAAAGGGAACAAAGTTGTATTAATAGGTAATGGTGCAGTAGGTTCAAGCTACGCATTTTCATTAGTGAACCAAAGCATTGTTGATGAATTAGTCATCATTGATTTAGACACTGAAAAAGTTCGAGGAGATGTTATGGATTTAAAACATGCCACACCATATTCTCCAACAACAGTTCGTGTGAAAGCTGGCGAATACAGTGATTGTCATGATGCGGATCTAGTTGTCATCTGTGCTGGTGCTGCACAAAAACCTGGAGAAACACGTTTAGATTTAGTATCTAAAAACTTGAAAATATTCAAATCAATTGTTGGTGAAGTAATGGCATCAAAATTTGATGGTATTTTCTTGGTAGCTACAAATCCTGTTGATATTTTAGCGTATGCAACATGGAAATTCTCTGGTTTACCTAAAGAACGTGTTATAGGTTCTGGTACAATTTTAGACTCTGCACGCTTTAGATTATTGTTAAGCGAAGCGTTCGATGTTGCGCCACGTAGCGTCGATGCTCAAATTATTGGTGAACATGGTGACACTGAATTACCAGTATGGTCACACGCTAATATTGCGGGTCAACCTTTGAAGACATTACTTGAACAACGTCCTGAGGGCAAAGCGCAAATTGAACAAATTTTTGTTCAAACACGTGATGCAGCATATGACATTATTCAAGCTAAAGGTGCCACTTATTATGGTGTTGCAATGGGATTAGCTAGAATTACTGAAGCGATTTTCAGAAATGAAGATGCCGTATTGACTGTATCAGCATTATTAGAAGGCGAATATGATGAAGAAGATGTTTATATTGGTGTTCCAGCAGTCATCAATAGAAACGGTATTCGCAACGTCGTAGAAATCCCATTAAACGACGAAGAACAAAGCAAGTTCGCACATTCAGCTAAAACATTAAAAGATATTATGGCTGAAGCAGAAGAACTTAAATAACTTTTTATAAAATCTATACCATTCCAAAAATTGTAAAACCTTACCCAAAAAATTGTATAAAGGGCTATTTGATACAACTATATGTGTCGAGTAGCCCTATTTTTAATGTAGTGAAAGTCGTTGTTGAAATTAAATTCAAATCTGGCACTTAAGCTTTAATCATAGCATTAAGATGATTGTCTAGCAGAGGCGATTTGCGGGCTCACTACAGTGTATGATGAACTTAATGCTTCAAATGTAACATTAAAAATAAAAGCAACGATGTCACTTCTTACTTCGTACATCGTTGCCATTAGTTCTGTTGATATTTCGGTTAGTCTTAATCCCCGAGCAATTCTTCAATTTCATTTTTGATAACTGTAACGTGAGGCCCATAAATTACTTGCACACCAGTGCCTTGCTGGATTACACCTTTGGCACCAGTACTTTCGAGTAATACTTTATCGACTTTGTCATTTTGATTAAGTGTGACGCGTAGTCTCGTTGCACAACAGTCAACGATTTCAATGTTATCTTTGCCTCCCAAACCAGCAACAATAGTTTGTGCTCTTTCAGTAGCCTCAACTTGTTGTGCTGCAGCTTTATCTTCTCGACCAGGTGTTTTGAAATTAAATTTCGTAATTAAGAATCTGAAAACGATGTAATACAAACAGAACCACACAATTCCAATAGGTATGACGTATAGGTAGTTTGTTTTACTATTACCTTGTAGCACACCAAAGAGTAAGAAATCGATAAAGCCTCCACTGAAGGTTTGACCAATTGTAATGTTGAAAATGTCTGCCATCATAAATGCTAATCCATCAAAGAAGGCATGGATTACATAAAGAATAGGTGCGACAAACAAGAAACTAAACTCTAAAGGTTCGGTAATACCTGTTAAAAATGAAGTGAGTGCAGCGGATAACATTAAACCGCCGACAACTTTTTTATGTTCAGGTTTAGCTGTGTGATAAATTGCAAGTGCGGCACCACATAAGCCGAACATCATCGTAATAAAACGGCCTGACATAAAGCGTGACACACCTGAATAATACTTCGTCACATCTGGATCACCAAGTTGAGCAAAGAAGATGTTCTGCGTACCTTGAACTAAGTGCCCTTTGACTTCTAAAGTACCACCAAGTGCCGTCTGCCAAAACGGTAAGTAAAAAATATGGTGTAAACCGAGTGGACCTAACAATCTTAAGATGAAGCCATAAACAAAAGTACCGATGGCACCTGTTTTCGTTACAAATCCACCAACATGATAAATGCCGGCTTGTATGCTTGGCCAAATGAAAAACATCAATACACCTAAAAAGATTGCGGCAAATGCTGTGACAATAGGGACAAATCTAGAGCCACCAAAGAAACCTAAATACGGTGGTAATACCACTTTGTGATATTTGTTGTGAAGTATTGCGGTCATAATACCTGTGATAATCCCGCCAAAAACACCGGTTTCAACCGTTTGTATACCGAGCACCATGCCTTGTCCATTTTGTGCAAGCTGATCTTTTGCCAATGTGCCCGTGATAGTTAATAAGCCATTCATAGTTGCGTTCATAATTAAGAAACCGAGCAGCGCAGCTAAACCTGCAGTACCTTTATCGCTTCTAGATAATCCGATTGCGACACCAATTGCAAAGATGACCGGTAAATTTTGGAAAACAATACTACCTGCAGCTGACATTAATGTAAAAATATTTTGTAATAAGGTAATATCTAAAATAGGGTATGCTTTAACGGTGTTTGGATTACTTAATGCACCACCGATACCCAACAATAGACCTGCAGCTGGTAAGATTGCGATAGGTAACATAAAGGACTTGCCGAACTGCTGTGCTTTTTCAAATAAAGATTTCATCAACATCCCTCCTAATTATTCTCAATATAGCTTTTGAGAAATTTAATATCAATATATATTCTGTGTATGAAAATATTTTTCATAAAAATTGTTTGAATCATGTAACAATCATATAAATTGCTGTTTATATTGTTGTGAAAATGAGTTGACAAAAGTCGGTATAGATATGTAGACATCCTATTTTTAGCGAGGTAGGTTGATAAGGCATATCGGATAAATTTATAAGCCATAAAATAGATAAATAGTGTTTGTATCCAAAAATATGAGAAAGTTAAAACTATTTTTCAAAATAAACATGATTCACCACATAAATAAATATACATAAGCTATCGATAACAACTTAAGAAAGGTGGATATATAAATGAAAAGAAAGATTATTATGGATTGTGATCCAGGACACGATGATGCAATAGCATTAATTTTAGCGGGGGCAATTGACAGTCCACTAGAGATATTAGCTGTAACAACAGTCGCAGGTAATCAATCAGTTGACAAGAATACGACAAACGCCTTGAACGTATTGGATATTATGGGACGCCAAGATATAGCAGTAGCGAAAGGTGCGGATAGGCCGTTAATTAAACCAGCTGCCTTTGCTTCTGAAATACATGGGGAATCTGGATTAGATGGTCCGAAACTACCGTCGACACCATCACGTCAAGCAGTTGCAATGCCAGCATCAGATGTGATTATAAACAAAGTGATGACGAGTGATACACCTGTAACAATTGTAGCGACAGGTCCTCTTACGAATGTAGCAACGGCATTGATTCGTGAGCCAAGAATCGCTGAGCATATTGAATCTATTACTTTGATGGGTGGTGGTACATTTGGAAATTGGACGCCTACAGCAGAATTCAATATTTGGGTAGATGCTGAAGCAGCGAAGCGTGTTTTTGAAAGTGGGATTACTATAAATGTGTTTGGTTTAGATGTAACACATCAAGTTTTAGCCGACAATCACGTGATTGAACGCTTTGAAAGTATCAATAATCCTGTTGCACAGTTCGTCGTAGAATTATTGCAATTCTTTAAGAAGACATACAAGACTCACTTTAATATGGATGGTGGTCCAATACATGATGCTTGTACAATTTTGTATTTGTTACAACCAGAATTGTTTACAATGGTACCCGTTAATATCGACATTGAACATCAAAGTCCACTAACTTATGGCACTATGGCTGTCGATTTAAATCATGTTACAGGTAAGCCTGCCAATGCTTATTTTGCTACAGCAGTTGATGTTGAAGAAGTGTGGAACTTGATAGACCATAAGTTACGTACATACGAATAATAATACTTAATTAAATAGATACAGTTAACCCTAAGGCGCCTGATATAAGCGTCCTTAGGGTTTTTATAGTGGATTACATTGGTCATGACAATTTGATAATGATTGAGATATGTATGTTAAAAATTCTTCAAAAAACATAAAACACAAAAATATATGTAAAAATTTCAATTGCTTTATTTTAAAAGATTAAAATCACAAAAAATATAGATATAATTGAAATGTTGTTAAAACATCACAATGATGTACATGCTCATTTTGGAAATATGTGTTCAAAGTGTGTACATCGGTGTGACGATTGATGATAAATTGAGCTCAGATGCTCAAAGGAGGATCGAACATGAACGGGGATAATCAGCAAATACTCAGAGAAATTGTATTGAATCCTACTATTCATGGTAAAGAACTTGAATCGATATTTGGTTTGTCTCGTAGACAACTAGGATATCGCATTCAAAAAATCAATTTGTGGCTTGAACAAGAGGGTTATCCAAAACTTGAAAGAACAAGCCAAGGAAATTTTATTGTAAGTTCTGAAATCATGACGTTATTCAAGCGAGATGTATCGGAGCAGCAAATGTTAAACGGCAACAATGTCATTTTTAGCATAGAAACACGTCGTTATTATTTAATGCTCATGCTTTTTAGTAAGGAAAATGCAATGTCTCTAAACCATTTTTCAATTGATTTACAAGTCAGTAAAAATACTGTCATTCACGATATAAATCATGTGAAAGAGCAATTGGAAGATCATGGTTTGTCACTTAAGTATTCTCGAAAGCATGGTTATGAAATTGTTGGTGATGAATTTGAAGTTCGCCGTTTCTTCATTAAGTTGATTGATCAAAGGTTGAATCATGATATTACTAAAAGTGAAGTTTTAAAGGCGCTCAACTTAACATTCGAAGATATCGCATATCAAAAAGACAAGATCAAACAGGTAGAACAATTTTTGAAGAGTCGCTTTATAGACAAATCACTTAGTTCATTGCCTTATGTCCTTTGTGTGATTCGTAGACGAATTCAAAGTGGTCATGTGATGAATCCATTAAATATTAATTATCAGTATTTGAGGGATACGAAAGAATATCAAGCAACGGAGATTATGACGCAACATGAGCCTGATTTGCCAGAAGCGGAAAAGTTATATTTGACATTACACTTACTTTCAACAAGTGTGCAATGGACTGATTTGCAGGAATCAGATAACATATCGAATTTAACGATGGCCATCGCTCAAATGATTCACCATTTTGAACAAATCACTTTTATTAACATTGAAGATAAGGAGAAATTATCACAGCAACTCTTGTTACATTTAACGCCTGCTTTTTATAGGATTAAATATAACTTAACGGATCGTGATGAATTAATAAATCCTTTACAAGGAAATTATCAATCCTTATTTCATATGGTGAAACAATCATGTCAATCGTTAACTGAATATTTCGGAAAATCGTTGCCTGATAATGAAATAGCATATTTAACCATGTTGTTCGGAGGTAGTTTGAGACGTCAAGATGAAAACTTCGATGGCAAGATAAAAGCTATTATCGTGTGTACACAAGGCACGTCAGTATCACAAATGATGTTATACGAGTTGCGAAACTTATTTCCAGAAATTATTTTCTTAGATGCGATTTCACTTAGAACATTTGAAAATTACACATTAGATTATGACATCGTCTTTTCACCAATGTTTGTCCTAACACATAAAAAATTATTTATCACAAAAGTAGCTTTATCTGAAAATGAGCAACGAAAGTTACGTAAAGAAGTGATGAAGTACATTAATAAGGAATCGGCTGACATTGATAAGGAAATAAACAAGTTAATGGCATTAATTGAACGCACAACGACAGTTAATGACATTACAGAACTACGTGATGGTTTAGAAGATTTTATTGCCAATTATAATTCAATTTCAACCATTAATGGATCGATTGTCACACAAAATAAGACATTAGATTTAGCTGACTTGATACCGGCAAGGCACGTGAAAAGAATGCATCATGTTGAAAATATTGATGAAGCTATTGCTAAAGCAAGTGATGTGTTAGTTGCTAATCATTTTATTGATATTAAATATATTCATGAGATGCAACAGGTATTTGATGATTCGTATATGGTTATCATGCAAAATATTGCTATTCCACATGCATACTCTGAAAAGCATGTACATAAAACAGCGATGAGTATGTTGATATTACAAGAACCAATATACATGTCAGATGGCACAGCAATCCATATTATTGTACCTATTGCTGCTGTTGATAAAGTGACACACTTAAGAGCGTTACTACAATTGAGAGATGTGGCGCAAGACAATGACGCAATTAAGCGCATCATACAAAGTCGCAAAAATTCTGATGTAAATGAGATTTTAAAAAATTATTCAAATAAAGAAGCGAGGGAAAATGGATGGGACAGCAATTAGTGCATAAAGAAAATATAATGCTCAATTTGTCGGCAACTGATAAAGAATCCGTATTGTCACAAATGTCAGATGTGTTATTTCAAAATGGGTTCGTGAAGTCAACGTTTAAAGATGCAGTCATCGACAGAGAAAAAGAATTTGCTACTGGTTTACCAACACATCTATGTTCGGTCGCTATACCGCATACAGATGTCGAACATATTAACCATAGAACGATAGGTGTGGCTGTTCTAGAAAAAGAGGTGCCGTTTATTGAAATGGGAACACTTGATCAACAGACAGAAGTGAAAATCGTTTTTATGTTAGCGATGGATAAAGTAGATGATCAACTTAAGTTGTTACAACAGTTGATGCAAATTTTTCAAAGTGAAGAAAAATTGGAGCAGATTCTGCGAACGAAAGATGAAACGATTTTAGCAACACTAATCAATGATTATTTGGAATATAACTAAAAATTAATTGGAGGAATTGAAAATGAAACAAGTATTAGTAGCGTGTGGTGCAGGTATTGCAACGTCAACAGTAGTAAATAATGCAATTGAGGAAATGGCAAAGGAACACAATATTAAAGTAGATATTAAACAAATCAAAATTACAGAAGTTGGACCTTATGAAGACACTGCAGATTTATTAGTTACAACTGCAATGACAAAGAAAGAATATAAATTCCCAGTTATCAACGCACGTAATTTCTTAACTGGTATTGGTATTGAAGAAACAAAACAACAAATCTTAACAGAGTTACAAAAATAACGGAATTGATATGTAACGTGGGTCGATAACATATTAATATATGCAAATTGCATATAAATGACTATCACGACAAATGATTGTTGATGACATAGAAACGCAGTGACTGTAATTCAAAATGACTGCAGTCGAATGTAGCAAGGGTTGTCGTTGAAATGACTGTAACGTCAAATGTAATCACAATCGGAAAGTATCGTGACAATGCATATATAACAGGGAGGGTTTAAATATGAGTTACTTCACTGATTTTGTAAGGGGATTTTTAGATTTAGGTGCAACTGTTATTTTACCGGTTGTCATATTCTTGCTTGGCCTATTCTTTAGGCAGAAAATTGGAGCGGCATTTAGGTCTGGTTTAACAATAGGTGTGGCTTTTGTAGGGATTTTCTTAGTCATCGATTTATTAGTTAAAAATTTAGGGCCAGCAGCACAAGCGATGGTTAAAAATTTAGGCGTCAGTCTGAATGTGATTGATGTAGGTTGGCCAGCAACATCATCTATCGCTTGGGCATCATCTGTCGCAGCATTTATTATTCCACTCGGAATCATAGTTAACGTTGTATTGCTAGTAACTAAAGTGACAAAGACGATGAATGTAGATATTTGGAATTTTTGGCATTATACGTTTACAGCAGCAATGGTTTATGCCGTATCAGGCAGTATTTGGCAAGCGTTATTAGCAGCAGTTATTTTCCAAGTTATCTGTTTGAAAGTAGCAGATTGGACAGCACCGATGATGAGTGAGTTCTTTGATTTACCAGGTGTATCGATTGCGACAGGAAGCACGATTTCTTATGCACCAGGTATTTACTTAGTTAAATTGTTACAAAAAGTACCCGGTCTGAATAAGTTAGATGCTGATCCTGAAACAATTCAAAAACGTTTTGGCGCATTTGGAGAGTCTATATTTGTCGGCTTAATTTTAGGTTTAGGTATTGGTGTGTTAGCAGGTTACAAACCTGGAGACATCATTAATTTAGGAATGTCAATGGCTGCAGTAATGGTATTAATGCCTAGAATGGTAAAAATCTTAATGGAAGGTTTAATGCCAGTTTCAGAGTCTGCAAGAACATGGCTAAATAAACGTTTTGGCGAACGTGAAATTTATATTGGATTGGATGCGGCTGTAGCATTAGGTCATCCAGCGGTTATTTCGACAGCATTAATTTTAGTACCTATCACTGTTTTATTAGCCGTTATTTTACCAGGAAACCAAGTACTACCTTTTGGTGACTTAGCAACTATACCATTTGTTGTCGCGTTTATTGTTGGTGCAGCAAGAGGAAACATTATTCATTCTGTCATTGTGGGTACGATTATGATTGCAATTTCATTATATATTGCAACAGACGTAGCACCCATTTTCACAGATATGGCGAAAGGTACGAATGTACAAATGCCAAAAGGTTCATCTGAAATTTCAAGTATTGATCAAGGTGGTAATATCGTTAACTATCTTATCTTTAAACTATTTAGTCTATTCAATTAAAAATCGAGGTGTTTGTGGTGAAAGCTTTAGTAAAAACAAGAGAAGGACATGGCAACTTAGAACTTCTTGATAAAGAAGTTGCAACACCGCTAGATGATAAAGTAAAGATTAAAGTACATTATGCAGGAATTTGTGGCACAGACATTCATACTTATGAAGGGCATTATAAAGTTAATTTTCCAGTGACATTAGGTCATGAATTTTCTGGTGAAATCGTTGAAGTTGGAGCAGACGTTAAAGATTTTAAAGTTGGTGACCGTGTCACTTCTGAAACTACATTCTATGTTTGTAATGAGTGTGAATACTGTAAATCAAAAGACTATAATTTATGCAACCATCGAAAAGGTATTGGAACACAAGTTGATGGCGCATTTACTAATTATGTCATTGCACGTGAAGAAAGTTTGCATCATATTCCAGATGAAGTATCGTATCAGTCTGCAGCTATGACAGAACCATTAGCATGTGCACATCATGGCGTTTCTAAGATTCAAGTCAATTCAGGCGATGTAGCAGTTGTAATGGGACCTGGGCCAATCGGATTACTTGTAGCACAAGTGTTAAAAAGTAAAGGCGCAACTGTTGTGGTAACTGGATTGGACAATGACAAAGTCAGATTAGATAAAGCAGAAGCATTGCACATGGATTATGTAGTCAATTTACAACAAACAGACTTAAAAACGTATATCAATGGAATTACAGACGGTTACGGTGCAGATGTTGTTGTTGAATGTTCAGGTGCAGTTCCAGCAGCACGACAAGGTTTAGATATTATACGCAAAAAAGGTTTCTACAGTCAAATAGGTATTTTTAAGGATGCTGAAATTCCATTTGATATGGAAAAAGTGATTCAAAAAGAAATAACAGTTGTTGGTAGTAGAAGTCAAAAGCCAGCAGATTGGGAACCTTCATTGCAACTTATGGCGGATGGTTTAGTAAATGCTGAAGCTTTGGTGACAAAAATATATGATATTTCGAAATGGGACGAGGCGTATCAACATTTAAAATCTGGCGAAGGTATTAAAGCATTACTTAAGCCGCTCGATTTAGATGAAAATGAAGGAGAGAATTAATATGGTAGAATCAATGCTAACTTTTATGCTTGGGCCATTAAGACAAATCACTGATTTTTATATGGAACATTTACTCGTAAGTAATTCCATCGTCATTGCAGGTTATTTTGCGACAGGTATTTTTAAAAAGAAAAAAGTTGTGAATTAAATCAAATTTGAGGTGATTTACAAGTGAAAGCATTGAAATTATATGGCGTAGAAGATTTACGGTATGAGGATAATGAAAAGCCAGTCATTGAAAGTGCGAATGACGTTATTGTTAAAGTACGAGCGACTGGCATATGTGGTTCAGACACGTCACGATACAAAAAAATGGGGCCATACATTAAAGGTATGCCATTTGGTCATGAATTTTCAGGTGTAGTAGATGCCATTGGAAGTGATGTTACGCATGTTAATGTGGGCGACAAAGTGACAGGTTGCCCAGCAATACCTTGTTATCAATGCGAGTATTGTTTGAAAGGTGAATATGCACGATGTGAAAAGTTATTCGTCATTGGCTCATATGAACCTGGATCGTTCGCGGAATATGTCAAATTGCCAGCGCAAAATGTTTTAAAGGTTCCAGACAATGTTGATTACATTGAAGCAGCAATGGTTGAGCCATCAGCCGTTGTTGCGCATGGGTTTTATAAATCGAATATACAACCTGGTATGAATGTTGCAGTAATGGGGTGTGGCAGTATAGGTTTGTTAGCTATTCAATGGGCACGAATATTTGGTGCTGCACATATCATCGCTATAGATATAGATGCGCATAAACTAGATATTGCAACATCATTGGGCGCACATCAAACAATCAATTCAAAAGAAGAAAATCTTGAGAAATTCATCGAAAATCATTACGCCAATCAAATCGATTTAGCTATAGAATCATCAGGTGCTAAAGTTACGATTGGTCAAATATTGACGCTACCTAAAAAAGGTGGCGAGGTGGTATTACTCGGAATACCATATGATGATATTGAGATTGATCGCGTTCATTTTGAAAAAATTCTGCGTAACGAGTTGACAGTATGTGGCTCTTGGAACTGTTTGTCCAGTAATTTTCCGGGCAAAGAGTGGACGGCAACCTTACATTATATGAAGACGAAAGATATTAATGTAAAGCCTATTATTTCTCATTTTTTACCGTTAGAAAAAGGCCCGGAGACATTTGATAAATTAGTTAACAAGAAAGAACGATTTGATAAAGTCATGTTTACGATTTATTAGTATGCACCTTTGAGGACGAAAACGCTGGTATAGTTATAGCTATGAAAGTGCGAATGCCGTCTGGTCTACAGATACTATCGAAATAATTCATCTTCGAATATACGTTGATAAATAGCCGGTTTACTTGTGTGAAATATGCTTGTGAATCGGTTGTTTTGCATTTTGTATACTTAAAATGAGATGGCAATATTTGATAATTTTTAAAGTGAAAATCAAGTACAGCCACTTAATAAGATAAATTTATTATAATATATGGTAAAATGATGGCAGTAATAATGAATTTGAAAAAGAGTAAACATTAATACCTTTAACAATTTAATATCGTCAGAGTTAATGATTAACTGCATGGCAAAACAACTTAGAATGGTCAGTTACAAAAATACATTTTTATAAAAAATTATCACACTATTGTGACAACTATCTTTGGATTAATAAAAGAGGCAAGTGAGCAATAGGTTAGGCTTATGTGCGGGCATAGGTCAGTAATGTATAAATGGAAATGATGTAATGACAGAATGGAGGACAACATGATTTATGCAGGTATTTTAGCAGGAGGTATTGGTTCGAGAATGGGGAACGTGCCATTACCAAAACAATTTTTAGATATTGATAATAAACCGATTTTAATCCATACAATTGAAAAGTTCATTTTAGTGAGTGAATTTAATGAGATTATTATCGCAACGCCAGCACAGTGGATTTCCCATACACAGGATATTTTAAAAAAATATAACATTACAGATCAACGTGTCAAAGTAGTTGCAGGTGGTACGGATCGAAACGAAACAATTATGAACATTATCGACCATATTCGCAATGTAAATGGAATTAATAATGATGATGTGATTGTAACTCATGATGCCGTAAGACCATTTTTAACTCAACGTATTATTAAAGAGAACATTGAAGTAGCAGCAAAATATGGTGCAGTAGATACAGTCATTGAAGCAATTGATACGATTGTAATGTCTAAAGATAAACAGAACATACACAGTATCCCTGTAAGGAATGAAATGTATCAAGGCCAAACACCACAATCATTTAATATTAAATTATTACAAGATAGTTATCGCGCCTTAAGTAGTGAACAAAAAGAAATCTTATCAGATGCATGTAAAATAATTGTCGAATCTGGACATGCAGTTAAATTGGTACGTGGAGAACTATACAACATTAAAGTGACAACACCGTATGATTTAAAAGTAGCAAATGCCATTATTCAAGGTGATATTGCCGATGATTAATCAAGTATATCAACTCGTTGCACCGAGACAGTTCGACGTCACATATAATAATGTTGATATTTATGGTAATCATGTCATCGTAAGACCTTTATACTTGTCTATTTGTGCAGCTGATCAAAGGTATTACACAGGTCGAAGAGATGAAAATGTACTGCGCAAAAAATTGCCAATGTCATTAGTTCATGAAGCTGTTGGTGAAGTTGTATTCGATAGTAAAGGAGTATTTGAAAAAGGTACGAAAGTAGTAATGGTGCCGAATACACCTACAGAGCAACATCATATTATCGCGGAGAATTACTTAGCCTCTAGTTATTTTAGATCTAGTGGTTATGATGGTTTTATGCAAGACTACGTTGTGATGGCACATGATCGTATCGTTCCGCTGCCTAATGACATTGATTTGAGTACGATTTCATACACAGAGTTAGTGTCAGTAAGTTATCATGCTATACAACGATTTGAACTTAAATCTATACCTTTGAAAAACAGCTTTGGTATTTGGGGTGATGGTAACTTAGGTTATATTACTGCTATTTTGCTACGTAAGTTGTACCCAGAAGCTAAAATTTATGTATTTGGTAAGACAGACTATAAATTAAGTCATTTTTCATTT
>NZ_JACYHC010000443.1:0-5162 GCF_017152085.1 Staphylococcus sp. EG-SA-2 | reverse complement strand
TATTAAACACGCGGTAAAACGAAGTCAGTCAATTCAAACTGATTTCGCCCACCGCGTGTTTTTAACATAGCTTAATAATTAATAAGCATTAATGTTCAATTTATATGGTTGTTTTCCAATAATAAACCTAAAGATATAGAATTCACGCAATATCATGCCGACACCTATACATAATCCTAAAATGAATAGTAGTGATATCGCTAGAAAGACCATTGTATTATCCTCAAATATATTTGTATATGCAAACAATGAGTCTAGAATGATTGGATGTAATAAATAAATAAAGAATGAGAAAGCACTAATCATTTGAATCGTATTAAATAACATTGTTTTAAAATGCGTGCAAATACCCAAGATAACAATAAACATAATACTATTATATGGTGTTAATGAATATGAAAAGCTGGTAACGTTCCAATAGTCTCCATTTGCTAACGCAATAAACACAAAATAAGTAGCTACAGCTAATACAATCATAATAACTAAATAACGTTCTAAGAAATTTAATACACGTTCGTAGTTATAACCCATATATGCACCTAAAAAGAAATAAAAAATCCATCCGAATATTATAGTGTTTTCACTTAATGGATAATAGTGTAGCACGGTATCGTGAAACGCTGTGTTGTTCGTAAAGTAATATAAAAATGATTGCTGTAAAATAAAAGATAACAATAATAATATTTTACTGTTGAATAGGTTATAGTTAATTTTAAAAATGATATAACTCAAAATAAAGAATTGCATGATAACAACGATAAAATAGCCATACCATTGACCTAATAGGACATTTTCAATGAATTGTTTATTGAAACTTGAATCTGTTAATAATGATTCACTATAACTGTAAAACAATCCCATTAATATGTAAGGAATAAGTATATATTTTACGCGTGTAGTTAAGTATCTATAGGTGACTTTTTGGTAATTCAAGGTTGTCAGTAACTGTGACAAGATAATAAAGCAAGGTGTACCAAAAATCACAATATTACGAATGTAAAATTGTAATACTAAGGATCCTCCCTCCATATTTTCATGTTTTAAAGTAATTTGTGTAAGTAAATGTGTGATAATAATAATTGCACATATAATAGCACGTAAATATACGAGTTCAAGTCTAATCTTTTTCATGGAATCCGTCCCATCTCTTAATTAAATGCTCAAAAGCATCATCACTAATTAATATTCTAGGGATGTAATAATCATTGGAGTTCGGAGTGACTGCTTTTTCCTCTAATGAAAAACCGTATTTTAACCCAGCTTTTTTGATTACCGGTAATTTATCGTCATTCATCAAGCCATAAGGATAGGCTATAGTTTTCTGCGACTTTTTAAAGTTTTTAGTTAGATATTTTTCACTTTTGTTTAAATCTTTTATGATTGTAGCTTCAGAAGCTTTCATTAATTTTGACTTATTATTTTTAGATAAGTTATGCAAATCGTGGGTATGTGTTTCAAATTCCCATAACCCAGTTTTATACATTTCTTTTAGTTCTTTTTTACTAATCATATCGAGGTTGTGAAAGTTTTCTTCCCCAACATGACCTGTGATAATAAACCCAGTTGCCGGTATTTTATATTTTTTTAAGATTGGATAAGCATTTTCATAAATAGTTTCATCCATATCATCAAAGTTAATCCATACACTTCGTTTTGGAAACTTACCTTTTTTCTTGTAATATAAAAATTCTTTCAAGGTTAAAAATTTAGCATCATGTGATTTTAGCCATTTTATTTGAGATTCAAATTGTGATTGACTAACACTATAATTTTTAATTTCTTTACTACTAGAAAAGAAGTAAATAAAATTATTCAGAAAATTCGCTTTTCTTACACGGTGATAATTTAATGCCAGAGCACTATTTTCTTTATATTTCAGTTTTTTAGGTGAATCGTCATCTGCATTTGCAATATGATGACCATCCAGTGTGCTTACAGGCAATATGATCAAGATACTCAACACTAAAATTATTAATTTTCTATACTTCACGATTCTCTTCCTCTCTGCCATTTTTGAATCAATATGCTAATTGTAAAAAATACAAAAATGATAATCGCGAAAATGCCCATAGTTTCAAATATATCTAAAATTTCAGTATTTTCAATGTTTAAAGCAACACGTATTGTATTGATACTTTCGTCATGAATTTCAAATATAGTACCAATATAAACGAGTAGAACAACTAAACAATATATCCAAAAGACACACGATATAGCGATAAGTGCTGTTTCTCTTACAATATTTAGCGATGATTTTAGCGTTGGGTATTCCCTCTGTCTGGGCTTGACCATGTTGCGTAACCACCTTTCTTACGTTTTAATGCTTTTGGAAATGCGACAAGAACTACTGCTGCGTTAATAATCCAGTATACTGTCGGATACCAACTTACAAATATGAGTCCAGCCATATTCTTTTTCTCGTAGCGACTATCAATAAAGAGTGCGACTGTAAATTGAATAACGTTTATAAAAGTCATAGTAAATGATGATAGTAGAAATATTGAAAAACTATATGTCATAAATGTATAGTCTAAGAAGTTTGCTGTTATGAACAAATAGCCTAAATATAGAAGCACTATATATACCCATAAAATTGAGATGATTTGCTCAAACATCAAAATATATAAAGGAAACCTTTTCGTTTTCATTGTGCTAAAAAAGTCTCGTAGTAATACTTCGTGTCCCCCTTGAGCCCATCTCACGCGTTGCTTCCAAAGACCTCCCAATGTTTCTGGAACCAACATCCAACACATGGCAAGCGGTTCATACTTAATACGATATCCACGTAAATGCAATTTCCAAGAAACTGCAATATCTTCGGTAATCATATCAGTATCCCAGTAGCCAACGTCGACAACTGCACTTTTTTTAAATAGAGTGAAGACACCCGAAATAGTATTGACTGCGCCAGCAAGTGTCTGACTTCGCTTAATACAGCCAATTAAACTTGCATATTCTATCGTTTGAATTTTACCTAAAATAGAACTCTTATTTCGAATTCTAGGATTACCTGTAACTGCACCAAGTTTTGGATCATGTTTGAAATTCTCAATCATATAATATGGTGCATCTTGATCAACGATAGTATCTGCATCCAAGCACATTACATAATCATATGAAGCCTGTTTAATGCCTTGATTGAGTGCGTTGGCTTTACCTCTGTTTTCTTGTAAATCGACGAAAATAAAGTCATTATTTTCTTTGATTTTATAGATGAGTTCTGCTGTATTATCTGAACTTCCATCATTAATGATAATAATTTCTTTCTTCTCGTATTTGAGTGCAAGAACATTAGACAACGTATCTTCAATCGTGTCACTTTCGTTATAACAGGCAAGTAAAAATGTAATGCCTTCTAATTCATCCACATTTATGTCAGGCTTCTTGTTCAATGAATATCTAATTTCTCTGGTAAAATAGAAATAAATTGAACCGACAATCCAGTAAATAGACATAAATACAGGATAAAAAAGCAAAAAGTTAAAAAATTGCAATTTCTTTACCTACCTTTCGTTAGTTAGGTTGTAAGCCATATGGTAATTGATAGTATTTTAATTTGCAATAGATTGTTGTTATAATTAAACGGAAATATTTGTAATTGCAACTTAATTTTCCTGTAACATAGTGTGATTAATTTTCAGTAGGGGGTTATAAAAATTGAAGGATAAGATTATTGATAACGCAATAACCTTATTTTCAGAGAAGGGGTA
Organism: Staphylococcus sp. EG-SA-2; assembly: GCF_017152085.1. NCBI lineage: Bacteria > Bacillati > Bacillota > Bacilli > Caryophanales > Staphylococcaceae > Staphylococcus > Staphylococcus sp. EG-SA-2. The sequence goes on along the minus strand of NZ_JACYHC010000443.1, from coordinate 1,452 downwards.
TGACGGTACAACACTTGATGATATAGCTAAAAGTGTAAATATAAAGAAAGCGAGTTTATATTACCATTTTGACTCGAAAAAAAGTATTTACGAACAAAGTGTTAAATGCTGTTTTGATTACCTTAATAATATTATTATGATGAATCAAAATAAATCGAACTATTCAATTGATGCTTTATATCAATTCTTATTTGAGTTTATTTTCGACATCGAAGAAAGGTATATTAGAATGTACGTTCAATTATCTAATACGCCTGAGGAATTTTCTGGAAATATTTACGGACAAATACAAGATTTAAATCAATCATTAAGTAAAGAGATAGCAAAATTCTATGATGAATCAAAGATAAAGATGACAAAAGAAGACTTTCAGAATTTAATATTGCTGTTTCTTGAAAGTTGGTATTTGAAAGCATCCTTTTCGCAAAAATTTGGAGCAGTGGAAGAAAGTAAAAGTCAATTCAAAGATGAAGTGTATTCGCTACTAAATATATTTTTGAAGAAATAATTTTTGTTACTAGTTTGTAATAATTAACTTACTTTTGTAAAAAAAGACATGAGATTATTTTTTTAAATCTATATAAAGTTGACAATACAAATCGATATTGAGAATATTAAGATGTATATGAATTTTATAAATTAAATGCAATACATTAATATAAATATCAATTGTTGCAAAATACGATTTGTTCAATGATTTGATAATATTATTCTTTATATTTGTGAATGGTTAAGTTTGTCTTTGAACATATTATAAAAGTGTAATGTTCCCCTGAAAAGAATAAGTTGTCATCTAATTACAGGAAATCCGCATAAATTAGATGAAATGGAAAGTAATAAGTAATAATTTATTGATAAGCGCCTATGTGATGGTAAATCATGACATAGGCGCTTTTTTTTATAAGTTAAAAATGTAAATAAAAATTATATAAATTACCCACATCTTTTTAAAAGGTGTGGGCTTTATTATCATTAACCCAACTCACAGTGACGGGTTAGGCAAGGTATTGAATTACCGAGTACGGGCACGCTCGGTGTTGTAAAGAGCAAATAATCAAGTAATGATGATGCTTCTACTCGATTATAAGAAAGCCATGATAGAGTACGATGGTATCTAGTTTTATTATTAATAGGTTTGGATATTTGAAGTTGGACAATATTATATCTTGCACAAAAATATAAATAAGTTATACATAACGGTAGAGAATCATGATATAATTTTAAACGATAAAATATTTATATAAATAATTAGAGAAAATGTAGTTGTGTATGTTTTGTGGTCGTTAAACTAGATATAATTGTCCGATTTATAAAACATACATAATGAATACAATGATTGATTATGTGGAGGAAACCATGAAAGAAAAGTTTGATTTAGTAAAACTATTAAATATTCTAAAGAAGAATATTAAATTATTGCTTATTTTACCGGCAATATGTCTTGTAGTAAGT
>NZ_JACYHC010000442.1:0-5174 GCF_017152085.1 Staphylococcus sp. EG-SA-2 | reverse complement strand
AATAATTTGGCACCTTCTTGTTCTTTCTCTTCGCCAGCAGTAGCTAGTAATCTTATCGTTCCTTGAGGCAATTGATTTTGTTCTTTTAATTCAATGAGTGTGATGACCAAAGCCATCAGACCGCCTTTCATATCCGTTGTGCCTCGACCGTATAATTTGCCAGCTTTTTCTGTGAGTTGAAAAGGGGGATAAGTCCAATTATCTTGATTTCCTGCATCAACAACATCCATATGACCACTCAATGCGAGTATAGGTGAGCCGTTACCGATTTCTGCAACGATATTGGCGCGGTGTTCATTAACTTTCAAAATTTCAGATTTAATATCGTACTTGTCGAATAAATCTTTTAAATAATTACAAACGTCTATTTCATTATTATTTTCAGTTTGTAGTTCAACAATATCTGCTAGTAATTGAATTTTTTCTTTTTCACTAAAAGTTGTCATTAAGCTCACACCTTTTCAAAGTAGTATATATATTTATATAAACATAATTTTTATTCTTAAACATAATTTAAAATGCAGAAAGTAGCGTGTTATTTGATTTCGTTCTATGAAATTAACTGTCTAGTATCAACGATCTTATTAACACTGATATCGGGTATGCTTAATTTTATAGTAAATTGTATGAGAAAGATGCAGGATATTATTTAGCTAATAATTATATATAAATTTCAAATCGATGGTTATTAACTACTAAATAAAAATATTTGCTAAATTAATGACTTTGTACACACATTATTTTTAAAGAGGATAAAGTATTTAATAATATTAACAAAATCATTTAATAAATAGTTAAATATATATTCTCTATTTTTGTGATATTATTCACATGTCGATACATATCAACAAATATCAATCATACGAAAGAAGGTTATAACAATGAAAAATAAAAAACGTGTTTTAATAGCGTCATCATTATCATGTGCAATTTTATTGTTATCAGCAGCAACGACTCAAGCAAATTCAGCTCATAAAGACTCGCAAGATCAAAATAAGAAAGAACATGTTGATAAGTCTCAACAAAAAGACAAACGTAATGTTACTAATAAAGATAAAAATTCAACAGTACCTGATGATATTGGGAAAAACGGTAAAATCACAAAACGAACTGAAACAGTATATGATGAGAAAACAAATATACTCCAAAATTTACAATTCGACTTTATCGATGATCCAACTTATGACAAGAATGTATTACTTGTTAAAAAACAAGGCTCAATTCATTCAAATTTAAAGTTTGAATCTCATAAAGAAGAAAAAAATTCAAATTGGTTAAAGTATCCAAGTGAGTACCATGTAGATTTTCAAGTAAAAAGAAATCGTAAAACTGAAATATTAGACCAATTGCCGAAAAATAAAATTTCAACTGCGAAAGTAGACAGTACATTTTCATATAGCTCAGGTGGTAAATTCGATTCAACGAAAGGTATTGGACGAACTTCATCAAATAGCTACTCCAAAACGATTAGTTATAATCAGCAAAATTATGACACAATTGCCAGCGGTAAAAATAATAACTGGCATGTACACTGGTCAGTTATTGCGAATGACTTGAAGTATGGTGGAGAAGTGAAAAATAGAAATGATGAATTATTATTCTATAGAAATACGAGAATTGCTACTGTAGAAAACCCTGAACTAAGCTTTGCTTCAAAATATAGATACCCAGCATTAGTAAGAAGTGGCTTTAATCCAGAATTTTTAACTTATTTATCTAATGAAAAGTCAAATGAGAAAACGCAATTTGAAGTAACATACACACGAAATCAAGATATTTTGAAAAACAGACCTGGAATACATTATGCACCTCCAATTTTAGAAAAAAATAAAGATGGTCAAAGGTTAATTGTCACTTATGAAGTTGATTGGAAAAATAAAACAGTTAAAGTCGTTGATAAATATTCTGATGACAATAAACCTTATAAAGAAGGATAATATTGAAAGGGCGGATTACTAATGATTAAACAATTATACAAAAACATCACAATTTGTAGTTTAGCAATATCTACTGCATTAACTGTATTTCCGGCAACTTCTTATGCAAAAATTAATTCTGAAATTAAAGCTGTTTCTGAGAAGAATCTTGATGGTGATACTAAAATGTATACACGTACAGCTACAACAAGTGATAGTCAAAAAAATATTACTCAAAGCTTACAATTTAATTTCTTAACTGAACCTAATTATGATAAAGAAACAGTATTTATTAAAGCAAAAGGTACAATTGGTAGTGGTTTGAGAATTTTAGACCCAAATGGTTATTGGAATAGTACATTAAGATGGCCTGGATCTTATTCAGTTTCAATTCAAAATGTTGATGACAACAACAATACAAATGTGACTGACTTTGCACCAAAAAATCAGGATGAATCAAGAGAAGTTAAATATACGTATGGTTATAAAACAGGTGGAGATTTTTCGATTAATCGTGGAGGCTTAACTGGAAATATTACAAAAGAGAGTAATTATTCAGAGACGATTAGTTATCAACAACCATCATATCGTACATTACTTGATCAATCTACGTCACATAAAGGTGTAGGTTGGAAAGTAGAAGCACATTTGATAAATAATATGGGACATGACCATACGAGACAATTAACTAATGATAGTGATAATAGAACTAAAAGTGAAATCTTTTCTTTAACACGAAATGGAAATTTATGGGCGAAAGATAATTTCACACCTAAAGACAAAATGCCTGTAACTGTGTCTGAAGGGTTTAATCCAGAATTTTTAGCTGTTATGTCACATGATAAAAAAGACAAAGGTAAATCACAATTTGTTGTTCATTATAAAAGATCAATGGATGAGTTTAAAATAGATTGGAATCGCCATGGTTTCTGGGGCTATTGGTCTGGTGAAAACCATGTAGATAAAAAAGAAGAAAAATTATCAGCATTATATGAAGTTGATTGGAAGACACATGATGTGAAGTTTGTAAAAGTACTTAATGATAATGAAAAGAAATAAGTAATAAAAGTTGCCTGCTACATAGAATGTAGTAGGTAACTTTTATTTATATTTGAGTAGATAGATTTATTATGATGTGCAGTGTATGAATCTTGTTTGAGTGTAGAGTAAAGACTTGTATTAATGAAAAATTAAAGTTGTTAAGATGATTTTATTAAAATGTAAGTCAATTCAAATTTTAACAATATAACTCGCTTCGTCCTTTTAGAACGAAGCGAGTTATTAGTTAGTTGAGCACTATTTACTATAGGCTTTGATTGGGGAATGATCTGAAAAATCATTGTAAACGTAGTAATATGGGAACGCATATACATCCCATGGCTTAGGTTTTTCAGTCACAACTTCATTGACTAATTGTTTTGGTTGTTTATGATCTTTATCTGTAAATATATAGTCTAAATGTTCTGGTTTACCATTAGGGTAATTATATTTCGCAATTGAATTTGATTGAGGGTCCCATGTGCTATTATGACCTGCATATAGAACATCATTTACATTCAAGTTTTTAAGCATATCTTTGAACTCTGGAGTGCCTTTATTAACATTAAGGTCGCCACCTATATATACCGTTTCATCTTTAGGGATATTTTTCTTTTTAACAAAGTCACTGATTTCTTTCATTTGTTCAGCTCTAATTTTTCGATCATGTCCAGCACCACAACGTGAATCTTCAGATTGTGTATGTGTACCGATAACGTGAACGTTCTTACCATTTTTCTCTATTTTTGTATAAACAAAGCCTTTGTTGCTATCATTATCGAATCCACAACCGCTTTTGAAAACATGCTGGATTTTTTCTTTAATAGGATATTTACTTACAATCGCTACGCCACCATCTTCAGCAACAGTTGATGAGTAGCTACCTTCAGTTTTGTCCCAACCTGATTGAGAACGACCGAGTACAGGTGTTTGGTAAGGATATTCTTTTTTCACATTACTTAATAATTTGTCTGATGCACCATTATCAAATGCTTCATTGAATATTACGACATCATTATTTTTAATATAAGAAGATTGTCCGATTAAATCAGCGCGTTTATATTGTCCCCAGTTTGGATACATAGAAACCTTGTAACAACAGTATTTATTGGGTTTGGATTCCCTAATGGGTCCCTAAATTACATACTTTCTAAAATTTTAGTTGTTTTTTTGTCCTCTTCATTAAATTTTTCTTCTAACAAATGAGAATACACAGATGTAGTTATTGCTATATTTTTATGACCTAATCTTTTAGAAATGTAATGTATAGATACACCTTTTGCTAGTAAATAAGAACAATGAGTGTGTCTTAATGCGTGCGATGTAATAATTGGTATATTATTGACTCTACAGGCTGATTTCAAAGCATTATTGATAGCATGAAGGTTAATTATAGATCCGCCTTCTTTGAAAATGTAACCATCATAGCTAATTGCAAATGTACTTATGACGTCCATAATGTGTTTCATATCAGATTTAGCGATACTGATATATCTAGGGGAAGTATTGGTTTTTCGCTCGTCAATAAATATAGTGTTTTTCACTTGGTTGATATGCTCAATCTTTATATTTCTTGCACCACTGACACGACAACCCGTACAAATCATTATGAATAGCGCTAATGATGAACGAGTTCTCTTCTTTCTGACGTGATCTTTTAGTATTTCATATTCAGTTACCGAGATGAATTTTTCTTGTTCTGACTTCGTAGGTTTTCCGGCTTTATAATTAACTTTATAAGCGGGGTTTTTAAAAATAAGTCCATCATATAATGCGTCATCTAAAGCTGACCGAATAGCACCGTTTGTTTTTCTTATAGTTTCTTTTGCGTGTTCTTTTGAATAGTCGTTTATGAATTTCTGATAAACTTGTCTATTTATCTTTGATAACTCCATTTTACCTATTTTATGTTTTTGTATATGTTGTAATGCATTTCTATAATGACGGTAGGTATTTTCTTTAACAACAGGTTGTTTATATGTTTTAATCCAATTTTCGAAGTATTCTTCAAGAGTTATATAGTTATCTATATTAAAACCACTTCTTAACTCATTTAACTTGTCTAGTCCAGCAGAATTAGCTTCACGCTTTGTTCTAAAACCTTTCTTACGGTATCTTTTTCCTTCATGCTTAAATTCATATTGCCATTTTTTACCATCGTAACAACGTGTTTTCATGCGTTCCCTCCTCAAAATTGGCAAAAAATAATAAGGGTAGGCG
>NZ_JACYHC010000441.1:0-5195 GCF_017152085.1 Staphylococcus sp. EG-SA-2 | reverse complement strand
CTGTTGCAATTCTAGGTTGTACTATTTGTTCTGGAGACAATAAATTTGCATTCAAAAGTAGCTCTGTTGTTAATTTTAAACGCATTTGATTGAAGGGATGTTGGTCATGAAATCGATATTGTAATAACTTATCTGAATAAACATATGCAGTTTTTGATGAATGTTGTTGCATATAATCCCTCCGATATTCCAAAAATTAAAAGAAAAACCGATTCATATAACGAATATCATCAAACGCTTGTTGCTGTTCTAATGTAATATTTTTGCCAATTCTTGCCATTAAACAATTAGCTGGATGACTTGTTATTTCTGGATCATCTGTAGCGAATATTTCAAGTCCACCAGTTGCCATTAACCGCTGCATTAATTTTTTATAGTCAAATACATCTAACTTTGAATTTTTTAAATCCCAATGCCAGTAATATTCAGTAGTTATAACGATATAATCCTCGAATTCTGGTGTAGAAAGGCTAAGTTGTATTAGCTTTTCTGCAAGATGTAATTGCCTAAAATTGATGCTGACTTCAATTGCCCCCAATTCGATTAAATATGGAAGGTTACCTGTAGACCAGCGCTCAATTTCATCAGGATAGTGGAAAGTGACATAACCCACAATGAGTTCATCTTGGCGAGCAACATAAATTCTACCTTCTGGTAATGTTGTAATTTCTAACAAAGCTTCATACTGATCTTCAGCATCTCTAAATGCGGTTAAATGCGCATCGAAAGTAAGCGCTTTCAAATCTTCGTATGTTAAAGGACCTTCAATAACAAATTGCTTGTCATGAATGTAATAATCTTCGGATTGATACGTCTTTAAATGATTCATATTTTCAACTCCTCAATCGACGTCGTGATTGTATTAAATTCATTATATAGAAAATTTACAATAATTAATACTAGAAAAAGGATAAAAGTAAAAATTTTGAATAATTAGAAATGTTATGTATAATATTGAGAAAGAAAGCGTTTTCACATAACAAAGGGGGAGTTTCAAATGAAAGTCGAAGTTTATAAAGGAGCGCAAGGTAAACATAACCTTAAAGATTATGAAGAAACATATAATACTTTTGATTGGAAAGACGTAGAACAAGCATTTTCTTGGAGTGAAACTGGAAAAATGAACATGGCATATGAATGTATAGATCGCCATGTAGATCAAGGATTAGGGGATAAAATAGCGTTAAATTACAAAGATGAGTACAGAAAAGAATCGTATACTTATAAAGATATGCAACGGTTATCTAATAAAGCAGCGAATGTTTTGTCTGAACATGCAGAAGTTGACAAAGGTGACAGAGTATTTATATTTATGTCGCGTACACCTGAACTATATTTTGCGTTGTTAGGTGTTTTAAAAATTGGTGCAATTGTTGGGCCGTTATTTGAAGCATTTATGGAAAAGGCAGTTGCGGATAGATTAGAGAACAGTGAAGCTAAAGTGTTAATTACTAATAAGGCATTGTTACCTCGAGTACCTGTAGATAAATTACCGAACTTGAAAAAAATTGTTGTCGTAGATGAGGATGTAGAAGACAATTACATAGACTTCATTAGTTTGATGGAAACTGCTAGCGATGAATTTGACATTGAATGGTTAAAGTCGGATGATGGTTTGATTTTACATTATACATCAGGTTCTACTGGGCAACCTAAAGGTGTATTGCATGTTCAACAAGCAATGTTAGTGCACTATATTTCTGGAAAATATGTATTAGATTTACAAGAAGATGATGTTTATTGGTGTACAGCAGATCCAGGTTGGGTTACAGGAACATCTTATGGTATTTTTGCACCATGGTTAAATGGCGCTACAAATTGTATAGCTGGTGGTCGCTTTTCACCAGAACAGTGGTATAGTATGATTGAAGATTTTAAAGTGACGATTTGGTATACGGCACCAACAGCTTTAAGAATGTTAATGAGTGCTGGTGACGATATTGTTGAGAAATATGACTTGTCATCGTTACGTTCGATTCTATCAGTAGGTGAGCCTTTAAATCCTGAAGTTATAAAATGGGCGAAAAAAGTATACGGTTTAACGGTGTTAGATACTTGGTGGATGACAGAAACAGGTGGACATATGATTGTTAACTATCCAACGATGGACGTCAAGCTTGGCTCAATGGGCAAACCATTACCTGGTATTCAAGCTGCAATTATCGATGATGCAGGTAATGAATTACCACCAAATCGAATGGGCAACCTTGCTATAAAAAAAGGCTGGCCATCAATGATGTATCGTATCTGGAAGAATCCAGAAAAATATAAATCATATTTTATTGGAGACTGGTATGTATCTGGTGATTCGGCATATAAAGATGAAGATGGTTACTTCTGGTTCCAAGGACGTGTTGATGATGTAATTATGACAGCTGGTGAACGAGTTGGACCATTTGAGGTTGAGTCTAAATTGGTTGAACACGAAGCAGTTGCCGAAGCAGGAATTATTGGTAAACCTGATCCGGTTCGCGGTGAAATAATTAAGGCGTTTGTTGCACTGAGAAAAGGATATGAACCAACAGACGAATTAAAAGAAGAAATTCGTTTATTTGTTAAAGAAGGTTTGTCGGCACATGCAGCACCACGTGAAATCGAATTTAAAGATAAATTACCTAAAACACGGTCAGGTAAAATTATGAGACGTGTATTAAAAGCTTGGGAATTAAATTTAGATGCTGGGGATTTAAGTACAATGGAATAATGACATGAATGTTATTGAAGATTTTTTTCGAAGAATAAAGGGTGACAACATATTTCATGTCAATGTTTAAATAATCGTTTACTTTACGATAAGCAATATAAAGAGCTGTTAACTTGTGTCATATCATTTCGTAGAAAGCATTTGAAAATGATGACATAACAATTATGGCATATCTTTATATTGCTTTTTATTTTTAATATGATCTTTGGAAGATGATTATTTTAAATAATAGAAAAATATAGTTATCAATAGTATCAAGCGCTAAAAGTTTTATAATACAAAACTTTAATAAGTGAATTTATTGCAAAAATGAAAGCGCTAACCCGATTTAGTCGACAAGTTTTTAACAGTTCGTTATTATATGAATGTAAGTAAAAATTTCTTAGCTACAACTTACATATTATAAATGCATAAATTAAACAAAAAGGGGCGAAAAAAGTTGACTCATTTATCAGATTTAGATATTGCGAATCAATCAACACTACAACCAATTAAGGATATTGCTGCATCAGTAGGTATTTCAGAGGATGCATTAGAACCTTATGGTCATTACAAAGCTAAAATCGACATTAATAAAATTACGCCAAGAGAAAACAAAGGGAAAGTTGTTTTAGTAACTGCGATGAGCCCAACACCAGCTGGTGAAGGTAAATCAACGGTTACAGTTGGTTTAGCTGATGCATTCCATGAGTTAAATAAAAACGTTATGGTTGCATTAAGAGAGCCTGCTTTAGGACCAACATTTGGTATCAAAGGTGGTGCGACTGGTGGTGGTTATGCGCAAGTCTTACCTATGGAAGATATCAACTTACATTTCAACGGAGATTTCCATGCGATTACAACTGCAAATAATGCATTGTCTGCGTTTATAGATAATCATATTCACCAAGGTAATGAATTAGGAATCGATCAAAGACGTATTGAATGGAAACGTGTATTAGATATGAATGATCGTGCACTTAGACATGTAAACGTTGGGTTAGGTGGACCTACAAATGGTGTACCACGTGAAGATGGCTTTAATATTACAGTAGCGTCTGAAATTATGGCGATTTTATGTTTAAGTAGAAGTATTAAAGACTTAAAAGATAAAATTAGTCGTATTACTATTGGTTACACTAGAGATCGCAAGCCAGTTACAGTTGCAGATTTAAAAGTGCAAGGTGCACTTGCAATGATTTTAAAAGATGCAATTAAACCAAACTTAGTACAATCAATTGAAGGGACACCTGCATTAGTTCATGGTGGACCATTTGCGAATATCGCACACGGTTGTAACTCAATTTTAGCAACTGAAACAGCACGTGATTTAGCTGATATCGTTGTAACGGAAGCTGGATTTGGTTCAGACTTAGGCGCTGAAAAATTCATGGACATTAAAGCGCGTGAAGCAGGATTTGATCTGGCAGCTGTCGTTGTTGTTGCGACAATTCGTGCGTTAAAAATGCATGGTGGTGTAGCGAAAGATAATTTAAAAGAAGAAAATGTAGAAGCAGTAAAAGCAGGAATTGTTAATTTAGAGCGTCATGTTAATAATATTAAAAAATTCGGTGTAGAACCGGTTGTTGCAATCAATGCATTTATACATGATACCGATGCAGAAGTAGAATATGTAAAATCTTGGGCTAAAGAAAATAACGTACGAATTGCCTTAACTGAAGTTTGGGAAAAAGGTGGTAAAGGTGGCGTTGACTTAGCAAATGAAGTATTAGAAGTCATTGATCAACCTAATTCATTTAAACCTTTATATGAATTAGAATTACCATTAGAGCAAAAGATTGAAAAGATTGTGACTGAAATCTATGGCGGTTCAAAAGTAACGTTTAGCAGTAAAGCGCAAAAACAATTAAAACAATTTAAAGAAAATGGTTGGGATAATTACCCAGTATGTATGGCGAAAACACAATATTCATTCTCAGATGATCAAACGTTGTTAGGTGCACCATCAGGATTTGAAATTACAATTCGTGAATTAGAAGCGAAAACAGGTGCAGGATTTATCGTAGCGTTGACAGGTGCAATCATGACTATGCCTGGTTTACCTAAAAAACCAGCAGCATTAAACATGGATGTTACTGATGATGGTCATGCAATTGGGTTATTCTAATAAATCATGTCAATTGTTTAATAAAGATAAGTAAATAGTTTAATAGACCGGACTGTTGGAGATGCATTATTTCAGCAGTTCGGTTTTTTGCTGTGCTAAAAATAGATTCAATTTGGCGAATCTAACGACAATGTTTGAAGGTGGTTAATTAATGTATATGAAGATAAAAAGTGGGCTTGAAGAATAGGAAAGCGATGCAATGAATATTCCATATTAAAAAAAATAATAAAATAGGTTGCAATATTTAATTGGGATGCGCTACAATTAACACTAATAATTGATATTGATAATTATTATCAATTAAATATAATCTTATAGGAGTTGTTAACAACATGAACAAACATCACCCAAAATTAAGGTCTTTCTATTCTATTAGAAAATCAA
>NZ_JACYHC010000440.1:0-5209 GCF_017152085.1 Staphylococcus sp. EG-SA-2 | reverse complement strand
GTGCCCGCAGTCTAAAAAATTAAGCAATCATTGTGTGAGTATGATACTTACATAATGGTTGCTTTTTTCAATGAAAATCGTAATGCTAAGTCATACTTGTTTGATTTAGATATTACTTAAAATGTAAGACAAGGTTGTTAGCATTGGCAGTGAAATATCGCACATAAAAAAACATTATTGTCACACTAGAAAATAGTTGTGTACTATATCAATTTTCTGTATAAAAGTTTAATTCTGACAGTAATGTAAACGTTTACAATTTATGATTGACATTAATAATGACTGAATATATGATTTATGTAAGTATTTGTGCAAACGTTTTCACAAAGTGTATTGCACAATCAAACTGTAAACAAAGTATGGGAGGCATAACATGGCAGAACTAAAGTTAGAGCATATTAAAAAGACGTATGATAACAACAATACTGTAGTGAAAGATTTTAATCTACATATTACTGACAAAGAATTCATTGTATTTGTTGGACCATCGGGATGTGGTAAATCAACAACATTACGAATGGTTGCTGGACTAGAGTCTATCACATCTGGAGATTTTTATATTGATGGGGAACGCATGAACGATGTTGAACCAAAGAATAGAGATATTGCGATGGTATTTCAAAACTATGCATTATATCCACATATGACTGTATTTGAAAATATGGCATTTGGGCTAAAGCTACGTAAAGTAAATAAAAAAGAGATTGAACAAAAAGTCAATGAAGCAGCTGAAATATTAGGATTAACTGAGTATCTTGGTCGTAAACCAAAAGCGTTATCTGGTGGACAGCGTCAACGTGTTGCTTTGGGCAGAGCTATTGTTAGGGATGCGAAAGTCTTTTTAATGGATGAACCATTATCGAATCTTGATGCGAAGCTTCGAGTACAAATGCGCACAGAAATATTGAAATTACATAAGCGACTTAATACTACGACAATTTATGTTACACATGATCAAACTGAAGCATTGACGATGGCTAGTCGAATTGTTGTTTTGAAAGATGGCGACATTATGCAAGTCGGCACACCTAGAGAAATATATGATGCCCCTAATTGCATATTTGTGGCGCAATTTATCGGCTCACCAGCAATGAATATGTTGAATGCTACAGTTGAAATGGACGGATTGAAGGTAGGAACACATCATTTTAAATTACATAATAAAAAATTTGAAAAGTTAAAAGCTGCTGGCTACTTAGACAAGGAAATTATTTTAGGTATTCGAGCTGAAGACATTCATGAAGAACCAATATTTATTCAAACTTCTCCAGAGACACAATTTGAATCTGAAGTAGTTGTATCCGAGTTGTTAGGTTCAGAAATCATGGTACATAGTACATTCCAAGGAATGGAATTGATTTCTAAATTAGATTCAAGAACCCAAGTGATGACGAACGACAAGATTACACTAGCATTTGATATGAATAAGTGTCACTTTTTTGATGAAAAAACAGGAAATCGTATCGTCTAAGGGGGAGTATTCATGTCTAAAATTTTAAAATGTATCACGTTAGCCGTGGTAATGTTATTAATCGTAACTGCATGTGGCCCTAATCGTTCGAAAGAAGATATTGATAAAGCATTGAATAAAGATAATTCTAAAGACAAGCCTAACCAACTTACGATGTGGGTGGATGGCGACAAGCAAATGGCGTTTTATAAAAAAATTACGGATCAATATACTAAAAAAACTGGCATCAAAGTAAAGCTTGTAAATATTGGTCAAAATGATCAACTAGAAAATATTTCGCTAGACGCTCCTGCAGGAAAAGGTCCAGATATCTTTTTCTTAGCACATGATAATACTGGAAGTGCCTATCTACAAGGCTTAGCTGCTGAAATCAAATTATCAAAAGATGAGTTGAAAGGTTTCAATAAGCAAGCACTTAAAGCGATGAATTATGACAATAAGCAACTAGCATTGCCAGCTATCGTTGAAACAACCGCACTTTTTTATAATAAAAAATTAGTGAAAAATGCACCGCAAACGTTAGAAGAAGTTGAAGCTAATGCTGCCAAACTAACTGATAGTAAAAAGAAACAATACGGTATGTTATTTGATGCTAAAAATTTCTATTTTAATTATCCGTTTTTATTCGGCAATGATGATTATATTTTCAAGAAAAATGGCAGTGAATATGATATTCATCAGCTAGGACTAAATTCAAAACATGTCGTCAAAAATGCTGAACGATTACAAAAATGGTACGACAAAGGGTATCTTCCTAAGGCAGCAACACATGATGTCATGATTGGTCTTTTTAAAGAAGGAAAAGTAGGACAATTTGTCACTGGACCGTGGAACATTAATGAATATCAAGAAACGTTTGGTAAAGATTTAGGAGTAACAACATTACCTACAGATGGTGGCAAACCTATGAAACCATTTCTCGGTGTACGTGGTTGGTATTTATCTGAATATAGTAAACATAAGTATTGGGCTAAAGATTTAATGCTGTATATCACTAGTAAAGATACATTACAAAAATATACAGATGAAATGAGCGAAATTACTGGACGTGTTGACGTGAAATCATCTAATCCAAATTTAAAAGTGTTTGAAAAGCAAGCACGTCATGCTGAACCGATGCCTAATATTCCTGAAATGCGACAAGTTTGGGAACCGATGGGCAATGCAAGCATATTTATCTCAAATGGTAAGAATCCTAAACAAGCGTTAGATGAGGCGACGAATGATATAACGCAAAATATTAAGATTCTTCATCCATCACAAAATGATAAGAAAGGAGATTAGTTATGACGAAACGTAACCCTAAATTAGCGGCATTATTATCTGTTATACCTGGTTTGGGACAGTTTTATAATAAAAGACCCATTAAAGGGACGATATTTTTTATCTTTTTCATCAGTTTTATTTCTGTTTTTTATAGCTTTTTAAATATTGGTTTTTGGGGATTGTTCACATTAGGGACAGTACCTAAGTTAGACGATTCTCGTGTCTTACTTGCACAAGGTATTATTTCTATCTTACTCGTTGCTTTCGCAATCATGCTATATGTCATTAATATTTTAGATGCATATCGTAATGCTGAACGATTTAATCGCAATGAGGAAATAAAGGATCCGAAGGCGCGTATGGTGGCAACATGGGACAAGACGTTCCCATACTTACTAATCTCACCAGGTACATTCTTATTGATATTTGTAGTTGTATTTCCATTAATATTTATGTTTGGAGTAGCATTTACAAACTACAATTTATACAACGCGCCTCCGAGACACACATTAGAATGGGTTGGTTTAGATAACTTTAAAACGTTATTCACAATTGGCGTTTGGCGCAAAACATTTTTCAGTGTTATTACTTGGACATTAGTATGGACGCTTGTTGCAACGACACTTCAAATTGCATTAGGGCTGTTTTTGGCAATTATTGTAAATCACCCTGTCGTCAAAGGTAAGAAATTTATCCGTACTGTGTTAATCCTACCTTGGGCTGTACCATCATTTGTGACAATTTTAATATTTGTAGCGTTATTTAATGATGAATTTGGTGCGATAAATAATGATATTTTGCAACCTTTATTAGGTGTAGCACCAGCATGGTTAAGTGATCCGTTTTGGGCAAAAGTGGCATTAATCGGCATTCAAGTATGGCTTGGATTCCCATTTGTCTTTGCACTGTTCACTGGAGTACTGCAAAGTATTTCATCAGATTGGTACGAAGCAGCAGATATGGATGGTGCGTCTAGTTGGCAAAAGTTTAGAAACATCACATTCCCGCATGTCATTTACGCCACAGCGCCATTGTTAATTATGCAATATGCAGGTAATTTCAATAATTTTAATCTTATTTATCTATTTAATAAAGGCGGTCCACCAGTGTCAGGGCAGAATGCTGGTAGTACAGATATCTTGATATCTTGGGTGTATAATCTGACATTTGAGTTTAACAACTTCAACATGGGTGCAGTTGTGTCATTAATTATTGGATTTATTGTTGCTATTGTCGCATTTATTCAATTCAGACGTACAAGTACGTTTAAAGATGAGGGAGGTTTATAAGATGACAAAGAAGAAAAACATATTAAAAGCAATCGGTATTTACAGTTTTATAGCGATGATGTTTGTCATCATTTTATATCCACTACTGTGGACATTTGGCATTTCCCTTAATCCAGGTACGAACTTGTATGGTGCCAAAATGATACCAGACAATGCAACATTTAAAAATTATGCATTCTTACTATTCGATGACAGTAGTCAATACCTGACTTGGTATAAAAATACGCTTATCGTAGCATCTGCAAATGCACTGTTTAGTGTGATATTTGTCACGTTAACAGCATATGCTTTTTCTAGATATCGCTTTGTTGGTCGTAAATACGGGCTGATTACATTTTTGATTTTACAAATGTTCCCTGTATTAATGGCAATGGTCGCAATCTATATTTTGCTAAATACAATTGGTTTATTAGATTCTTTATTTGGACTAACACTGGTATATATTGGTGGATCAATACCGATGAATGCCTTTTTAGTGAAAGGTTACTTCGATACGATTCCAAAAGAACTTGATGAATCTGCCAAAATTGATGGTGCAGGGCATATGCGTATTTTCTTACAAATTATGCTTCCATTAGCTAAGCCGATTTTAGCAGTTGTTGCTTTGTTCAATTTTATGGGACCATTTATGGACTTTATATTACCTAAAATACTATTAAGAAGTCCTGAAAAATTCACATTAGCAGTTGGATTGTTCAACTTTATTAATGATAAGTATGCAAATAATTTCACAGTGTTTGCAGCAGGGGCAATTATGATTGCAGTACCTATAGCAATCGTATTCTTGTTCTTGCAACGCTATTTAGTATCAGGTTTAACAACAGGTGCGACAAAAGGTTAGTTTGAAATTAGGAGTGGGGCAGAATTGATAAAGAACCACTAATGACGATAAAGATTAAAAGGAGGACGTTATGATGACGATTAAAGTTGGAATCATTGGGTGTGGTGGTATTGCGAATGGCAAGCACATGCCAAGTTTACAAAAAGTTGAAAATGTTGAAATGATCGCATTTTGTGACGTAGACATTTCGAAAGCAGCGAGTGCGGCAGAAGCATACGGAACTGACAATGCAAAGGTTTATGATGATTACAAAGCATTGTTAAAAGATGACACGATTGATGTTATCCATGTTTGTACGCCAAATGACTCGCATTGTGAAATTACTGTAGCAGGGTTGCATGC
>NZ_JACYHC010000439.1:0-5338 GCF_017152085.1 Staphylococcus sp. EG-SA-2 | reverse complement strand
ATAATAGCCAATACAATTAATATGACACCTTTTGAAATCCTTTCTTTAAATAAGTCAGATGCCAATACGATGACAGGTACGATTGAAAGTATAATTACAAATATAGAAATTATTGCCGATATAACTATTGTTACTATTAAATAATCAGCTCTGCTACCTGATAATAAATAGAAAAGGCCGAAAATTAGTCCATAGCAAATTACAAACCCACATAAAGTTATAGCCATGAGTACTATATAAGCTATTTGAAAATATAAACCTATCTTTATGAATGATTTTTCTACATTTTTTTCCATGTCTATTCCCCATTTATTTAATATTTATACTCCGCCTTAAATATTCTCTTTATTCTTTAGTGATTTTATCTTTAGATTCAAATTGATTCTCTGTACTTTCAATATCAACTTTTTCATTTTCGTCTGTCGATTCATCTTTTGAGTATTTATTCCAAATCAGCAAAATACCACCAATCAGCCATAAAATTGACGAAAAGAAATTATATAAACACAGTGCAATAATAGCATAAACAATAAAAAGTGCACCTCCGATTACAGAGTAACTTTCCATATAAATCGCAGTAAAGATGGTTGGTAAAACAGTGAAAAGAGCCAATATTAATCCTAATAAAAAAATTGTTTCGTAATCAGATCCTCCAGCAATATTAATAGATATCATCCTAACAAAAACGACACTAAAATATATTTGAGCTACGATGCCTATCCAAATTGCTATTTTTCCTATAATTGAGCTCATACTCATTCCCCATTTATTTAAAATTTATACTTTACCTTAATATACCTTATTTTATTTAATTTTTATATGCAAAATACAAAAATGGAGAACTTCAATATTTATAAAATATCAAAAGTTCTCCACACTATATTGTTTTATTATATTTTCGCTATCAATACGCTAAATCATCATATTTCCCTCAACATCACAGTAAAACTATTGCTCCACCAAGTATACTTTTTCAGTATAGCATCTCATATTGGCAAACTTATCTGCTAAAAACTGCTTCCAATTACG
This sequence comes from Staphylococcus sp. EG-SA-2, assembly GCF_017152085.1. NCBI lineage: Bacteria > Bacillati > Bacillota > Bacilli > Caryophanales > Staphylococcaceae > Staphylococcus > Staphylococcus sp. EG-SA-2. Next base: position 4,309 of record NZ_JACYHC010000439.1, on the reverse strand, counting down.
CAGTTGTTCAACATCATCATCTTGTTTAAGTAATGCCAGTGGTACTTGAAGATTAAGACATCGTCCTGAAATATTAAAGCGTGTCACACCTGCTGGCACAGTTTCCCCTTTATGAACAACCGCTTCAATTTCCTTATAACTCAATGGCTGATACTTCATGAGTACATCTTGTTGAGAAAGACAAGGATATGTACCTTGTGCAATTCTCTCTACAGAACAACAACCACTATAACTTGCGACAACCTTTTCCCATACTTGAAAATGTGCTTCGCCTAAATCTTTCGTATACAAATATTGTTCTGTATCACCATGACACATCGTAATAAATGGCGCTTCTTGTCTTGTCTCAGTAGTCCATGGCAAGCGATGTTCTTGTTGTAACGTTTCCCACCACACACCAAATGGAACTTTATGTTGCCATGTACTAATTGAATATTGTGTTTCATGGATTTCTTGCACTGGAACTTTCTTACATCCTAACGCTTTCAAACTTGTATACCGATGCACACCATCTATAACCATATATCTACCATGTTGCATCGCTGTCACTAAAATAGGATGACGTATAAAATCATCTGCTTCAATACTACTTTTCGTTTTTTCCAATCTTAAAGGTTCGAATGTTTCGTGAAGATCAATCTTATCTACTGGTACCAATTTTAAATGTTCATGAATATGATTCAATAGTTATTCATCCTCCTTTGTTTGCGTTAAATAAATAAATTCAGGATGTGGATGGCTTAAGAAATCGTGATGTGAAATAGACCATCCGTATGCACCTGCATATTTGAAAACAATAACGTCGCCTGTACTGATTGCGTCTATCTGTACTTCTCTAGCAAAGACATCTTTCGGTGTACATAATTGACCGACTAACGTTGTGTCCTGTCTCGAAATTGAAACTTTTTCAAATGAATATGGATTGTCCTTATAACGATAAATTTCAAAAGGATGGTTATGCTGCCAAGATACCGGCAGTCTAAATTGTTGCGTACCTCCTCTTAAAATGGCATACCAAGCACCATGCACTTTCTTAATATCTAGCACTTCTGTCACATAGTAACCAATATGTGCCACAATAAAGCGCCCACATTCAAAGTTCAATGTCACATCTTCCATTTCTTGCTCAACGATAAGTGTTTTAAAATTTTCTACAAAATTATCCCACTCAAATTGGCTAGTTAAATCTGCATAGTTAACGCCTATGCCACCACCAAGATTGATATGTTTGAGTGGAAATCGATGTTTTTCAGACCATGATTTTGCTTTTTTAAAATAAAGTTTCACTACATCGACATGTAAATTCGAGTCTAAATTGTTAGAAATAGAATGAAAATGAAAGCCATCTAGATGAATATTTGGCATTACTAGCGCAGCTTCAATGACATCATCAACTTCGTCTTCAGAAATACCAAATTGTGTTGGGCGTCCTGCCATATGCAACGTTGCATTGGGAAATGGTCCTGCTAAATTAACACGCAATAAAATGTGTTGTGTCTTATCTTCATCTTCTAAGATGGCATTTAGCCGTTGTAATTCATGCATACTTTCAACATGAATACGCTGAACACCTTCACTTACTGCATATCTTAGTTCCTCGTCTGTCTTACCAGGGCCACCAAAAATAATATGATTTGCTGGTTTAAAAGCAAGACCTTTTGCTATTTCACCTTGAGATGCAACTTCGAATCCTTCAACATACTGACTAATTGTATCTAGGATTGTTCGTTCACTATTTGCTTTCATTGCATAGTACATTTGACAATTACTCGGCAATGACGATGTAATATGTTGCAAATGATGTTCCAGTCCGACTAAATCATAGATATAATGACAAACTGGATGAGATTGTGCTTTTAATTGTTCAATAACAGGTTGAACTATACGCATTAGCCATCATCCCCTTTCTGTTTAGACGTCGCTAGAGATGCACTTAAATGGCGATATATTTTTCCGCGATCATCACCTAAAATAAATGTTTGTACACCTTGTGCCTGCCATTTTGCAATATCTTCATCTTCACGTGGTAATGCACAAAAATGTTTACCATGTGCATTCACAACCTCAAAAATATGTTGAACATGTGATGTTACTTGATCATCACGCGTTTGCCATGGTATGCCAAGTGACTGCGATAAATCTGCGGCACCTTCGACTATCATGTCTAAACCTTCGACTTGAGCTATATCGTCAATGGCCATAACCCCTTCAACATCTTCTATCATGGCAATCACCATAATATGCTCATTAGCCATCTCCATTGCATCAAGTAATGGTGTACGTCCAAATCTTGCCATGCGACCACCATTCAAACTTCTTAATCCTTGCGGGTAATAACGACTTAATTTCACAATATGCTCAACTGTCTCACGATCTTTAACGTGTGGCACAATAATACCTCTCGCACCCATATCTAACACTTTAATGATATCTCTATCTATCACTGCAGTGACACGTACAATTGGTATAATATGCGCTGCTTCAGCTGCACGAATTAAATGCGCTAGTGTCTCATCATTAATCGCCACGTGTTCTGTATCAATCACAACAAAGTCATACCCGCTTGCTGCGATAACCTCGATCATCAATGGGTCCGGTATAGAATTAAAAATGCCATAAACTGAATCACCATTGTTTAATCTATGTTTCAGAGATAGTTGTTGCATCATTGATACCTCCTACACCTAATGGATTTGTAACATGATGAATTCTTAACTCGGAGTCACTTAATAATCGACGTGTCGTTAACTTTTCAACTTGAATCGTAGGTTCAAACAAATCGAAATGTTGATAGTTATTCAACTCTGGAAATGCTTCTTGATACGCCTCGATAATGTCTTTAACCCATTGCCATTGTCGCTGCTCATCGATACCATATTGCTTTTCAATAAATAAGATGATTTCGGCGATATTAATAAAGAAAAATGCATCATGTAAAAAGTCGCGTACTAAACGTTCGTCATCTGTTTCAATAAATGAATTACTATTCACTTTTTTATGTGCTTCTGGCATTGGCTTTAATGTCAGGTGTGAAGCTGCTTCACTTAAATGCTCACGCTTAAAACGAACACCATCGTGGAAATCTTTTAAGGCAATACGTGTAGGCCAACCATTTTCATGAATGAGCATCATATTTTGTGCATGCGATTCAAAGGCAATACCGTGATAATAAAGCATATGAATCATTGGACGAATCGCTACAGCTAAAAATTGCTTTGTCCAAGCTTCAGAACCATATTGTTTAATCCACTTTTCAATGAATGGTAAACCATCCTTATCACTTGCATAAAGTGCATTAAATGGTATCGCATCCTCTTCATCGATTAACATATGATATATATTTTCACGCCATATAACACCTAACGCACCATAAACTTGAGTTTGTTTATAAGGCGAAAGTTGTGTATTTAAATAAGACTGTCCTAAGACTTCCCCTAGAAAAACTGTCTTTAATTCATCTTTTAAATACATATCTTGTTGCTGTATCTGCTTTAACCAATCCGTAATTTGCGCTGCATTTTCAATTGTATGAGGCGCCAACACTCGTTTCGTTGAAGTGTTCGTTATACTTATTGGTACCTTTAAATAATATTTTGTCGTGTCTATTGGCGACATCGTACGAATCGATTGTTGAGGGTGATATAGCTCATCACTTTCCCCTAACCATAGTACTGTGCCATTAAGCCTTTCTTCAGCCAAATCAACTTGGATGACATGTTCAAACTGCCATGGGTGTACAGGTATCATCTCAACATCATTTACATGTTTGCCAGACGCTTCAATTTGCTGTACAAAATGTTCATAAGTCTTATCGCCAACTTGTTGACGTAACATTTCGTTAACTACAACATTTCTTGATACCGTCGTTTCTACTTTATCTTTGTCGATAGCTAACCACTGCAGTTTAACGTTTGGTACAAAATCAGGACCAAATTTCAAATTATCACTCAACGTAAATCCTAAACGTGATTTGTAACTTGGATGATACTGATGCCCTTCCATCGCATAAAATTCATAGTCGTTAAATGTCTCAGGTGTTGCTGGTGGGTTTGATTCTCGATACTGCATACTTTGTGTATCTTTTAATTCTGTCTGTAATAACTCAACAATAAATTGTTCTAGCTTTTCATCATTTTTAGGAAATGTAAATACAGCCTCTCTCAATAATTGTGTATAGTCTGTTGTTGTATCTGCCTCATCTCCTACGACACGCTCAATTGGTGATGTGATACGTATACGATCAAAGCTATGTGTCTTTTCAGCAGTAAAACGATACTCTGAATCATGTCCTTCTATTGTAAAATGACCG
>NZ_JACYHC010000438.1:0-5434 GCF_017152085.1 Staphylococcus sp. EG-SA-2 | reverse complement strand
GCTTGTTGAACTTGAATATATGATTCAAGACCTGCTGCTGAAATATTTTCCTGTGCTTTTTCTAATGCTTTCTTATTTATATCAACGCCTTGAATGTGACAGCCATATGTATGAGCTAGATAAATAGATGTTGTGCACATATTACATGCCACTTCTAACACTTGTTTATCTTGTGAAAATGCCCCTTGTTGTATTAACCAATCTGTTGCTTCTTTACCACCGGGGCGTAGACGAGTTTTTCCTAATTTAGCTAAAAATGTATGACCAGCTTCTTTAGACATAGCATAACCTCCTTTTAATTGATAATTATTATCATTAATATAGCATATTTATATGCAATAATTTGGAAGTTAAAAAGATTACAAAAAATTGTCACTTCATTTATAACTAAACATGAGTCAACAAGCATAGGTTTAGTGGAAAATTATTTCTAATAGATGATGTTTTATAAAGATAAAAAAGCACAGCCATGATATACGAATGTTGCATGTTATATGCTAAACCTTCATATCATAGCTGTGTTTGATTCATTTAAACTTGATTTACTTCTTCTAGTAGAGGAATAGATGCTTGCGCGCCGTGTTTTTGTACAGTGAGTGAGCTCGCTTTATTACCAAAATCAATAGCATCTGCTAAGTTATCTTGCGACTTGTTTAAGCGACTGACAAATGCACCAATAAATGTGTCGCCTGCAGCAGTTGTATCAATCGCATTTACTTTATAAGCTTCGATGTGTTGGCTTTGATTTTTAGTAGCAAAATATGTACCTTGCTTACCTAGCGTAATCAAAACAGTCTTAATGCCTAAAGATAAAAAGTAATTGGCATTGTCTTTCATAGATTGTTCATTAGTTACTTTAATCCCAGATAACAATTCGGCTTCTGTTTCGTTTGGCACAATAATATCGATTAATGATAATAATTCATTAGGTAATGCTTTCGCTGGTGCAGGATTTAATACTGTCGTCACACCATGTGCCTTGGCAATTTCAAATGCAGATATAATAGCCGGGATGGGTACTTCTAATTGTGCAACGACAAAGTCTGCATTGATTATAGCGTCTTTTGCGTTAATAACATCTTCAGGTGTCATCGTCATATTCGCACCACCATAAACATAGATGGTGTTTTGTCCTTCTGCATTCACAGTGATAAAGGCTTGGCCCGTTTTTGCTTCAGTTGTTTTGATAATATATGATGTATCAATATGAGCCGCTTTAAAATCTTCTAAGATGAAATCAGCAACGCCATCAGTGCCAATTTTAGTAATAAATGTTGTGTCTGCTTGCATGCGTGCAGTGGCAATAGCCTGGTTGGCACCTTTACCTCCGCCGAATGCTTTTTGTGCTTCTTCAACATGTAATGTTTCGCCTGGTTGTGCATATCTTTCAACTGTTAAAAATTGATCGACATTCGTTGAACCTAAAATAACAACTTTGTTGGTCATGTGTATGCTCCTTTCAAGTTATAATTTTTAAAAAGTAACATTCGATTCTAATGCAATATTAGAGTAGGGCGTTGTTTCACCAGTACGAATATTACCTTTATTTAATGGGTGAGCTAAGTTACTTTTCATTTCTTCGTGAGGAATGAAAATGATTTCGATTTCCGATGAAATCAATTGTTTAATTTGTTGCAATTGTGTAGGGTTATGTTCTTTTATTTCTTCTGCTAAGTATATTTTTTGGATTTCCATTTCTTCTAACACTGTAGCTAAGACATCAATAAAGCGTGGTAAGTTTTTTGTGACAGCTAGGTCGATACGGCGATGATCATTTGGAATTGGCATGCCAGCGTCATTAATCGTTAATAAATCAAAATGACCAATTGTCGCGATTGCTTTTGAAATATGTTCATTTAAAACAGCTGATTTTTTCATGACATCTACACTCCTTATTTTATAAATACTGTAACAGAAGCGGCTACTAAAATGAGTACTAAGCCGATAATTGTAATAACCATTTCTTTTGAAGTTTTATGTTGTTTTAAGAAATAAATACCAGTTAATGTAGCAAGCACAACGGATGTTTGAGAAAGAATAAATCCAGTTGCTAAACCATTCATATTAGGTTGTGCTGAAATAAGATATGTTAAGGCACCAAATGCAAAGAAGAAACCTGAAATAATTTGTAACCACGTAATTTTATTACGGAATGGATTCTCTGATTTCATATTCATAAAGCCATAAATGACTGCAACAATTACCATACCCATTGCTTGAGGTAAAAAGGCAGTTAGGCCATCAATAGAAGTTGCTTGCGGTGCAGCTGAATATAACCAGTATCCAAATTCACCAATTAACAGAAGTACCACTGCACGACGTAAATTTTTGGCGTTACTTGCTTCTTTGCGTTCACTCCAAACTGTCATACGTGCACCAATTAGAATAACGACTAAAGCTGTAAATCCAATGATTTTATGACCAATGCCTGGCCAATTTCCTAATGCAAAGACACCCCATAAAGATGCGCCTAATAATTGGAATGCTGTTGTGACTGGCATGGCACGAGATGAGCCGATTAATTCGAACGCTTTAAATGTAATGATTTGTCCGAATCCCCATCCTGCACCTGATAATAAGGCGAATAGCAAATTGGTTCCAGTAGGGAAGCCACTTGATGTGACTACGGCTAATATAATAGCGAAGATTAACGTACCTACAGTAGCACCGATAATTTGATGTACAGGTTTACCACCAAACTTTGAAGCGACTGTTGGGAAGAAGCCCCAGCCAATTAAGGGGCCTAACCCGATAAGTAATGCAACAATGCTCATGTTATACACCTCACGATTTGTTTTTAGTAAAACGTTTTACCAATGCCATCGTACCATTTTTATTTGCAAAATGCATGCGTTTTCATAAAAACTGAAAACGTTTAAATCATATTTAAAAATTCATACATTATTATTTTAATTTCTTAGTGAAATAATTATGATTAAAAACCCTCAGCATTAAAGCAACGCTAAGGGCCTAACAATGATGAGTATATTTCGGAAGATACGTAGTTAGTTTGAAAGATGATAGCCAGTTGTTGCACGAATTTTTAAAGTCGTTGGTAATTCAATCATATCAATGGATTTATCTAAGTGCTGTAATCGTTGAAGTAATAAGGTTAAAGATGTTTTGCCAATATCAGTTATAGGTTGTGCCACAGTAGTTAAAGGTGGCGAGACGTACGCTGCATAATCAATGTCGTCATAACCTATTAATGAGATATCTTTCGGGATACTGATGCCATGTTCAATTAGTCCTCGTAAAATGCCAATAGCGAGTTCATCGTTAATAGCGAAGATTGCAGTGGCAGATTGAACCATGATGTCATCAACAATGGTTAGCCCACCGCGCTTAGATAATTCAGTATGGACGATTTGTGGTTCTGGCAATTGATTCGCGCGCAAAGTATCGACAAATCCAGCGACACGAGTCGACATATTCGCCATCATGTCATATGGTGCAACAATTATCATATGGTTGTGACCGAGTTCTATTAAATGTTGTGCTGCAAGTTGTCCACCTTGATATTCATTTGTCCGAACAAAATCTGTATAGCCTTGATGGTCATTTTGATCCAGTACGACATAAGGTACATGATGTTTCTTTAGATAGTTATTTAGGGCGTCCGGGGATGATATGTATTGTGCGATAATTAATCCGTCAATACCTCGATCAATTAAATGTTTAATATTGTCATACAAATCAGTTGCTGTAGATGTTAAAAAGCATAAATCAACATCAGATGGTTTATGGTCATGAATACTTTGCATCAGTGCTGAGAAAAACGGATTTGTTAAGCTAGGTAAAATGACGCCAATAGTTTGAATTTTACTGCCGCGCAATTGTTTTGCATGTTTATTAGGGGCATAGCCTAAACGTTCTGAAACAGCATGTACGTTTTTTATCGTTGTTGCGGAAAAACGACTATCATTATGATTTAAAATATGTGACACAGTTGTAACTGATACACCAGCTTCTCTAGCAACATCTTTAATTGACACTTTTTTCATATTATATTCCTTCTCTTTATTGTGTAATTAATCATACAGTTATATACCCGATTATTATATTCATCATATCATGATAAACATTTGATGACATATGAAGACGTGAATGACTTTTATTGTCTACAAACAGACGTCTGAAGTATACGATTAAGGTTGAGACGAGAGAATATATTATTAAGGTTAATACCTTTTAATGATTATGATAACAAGAATTTTAAAATGTTTATTGTGATGAAAAACACAAAAGTCATTATTTTAAAGAATAAAATATTTGTTTTTGAACAAAGTATTAAAAAACATAACGAAATGATGTATATTGAACTATGTGATTGAAAAAATTTTTAATTAAGGCTTGTTAAAACTTAAGAGAGGATGTTTTTAAATGCAATTCAAATTAAAAGAAGAAGAGATTATTAGTTTTTTAGAATTGAAATATCCAGAAAAAGAGTTCGAATATGGTCGTTTGTTAGTTGGACAACATAAACGTGATGATTTAGATGTTTATTACTTTGGTGATACGTTTTTAATGTGCACGATTATTTCATTCAAGACATTTGAAATTAAAGAAACAGTAGAATTATCATATGATGCTGTTAATCGTATTGTGTTAAAAGATGGATGGTTATTTAGAAAAATGAGAATAGAAACAATGCAAAAAGTGTTAAAATACGGTACATCTAAATTAATGTTAACTGATTTTCAAAAAGAGAATTATAATAAATATATTCAAGGTCAGAAACAACGCGTGATATTTGAAAATGGCCATTTTGTCTAATTGATAGTGAATATAATTAGAGTAAGCGAAGAACAGAGAAAAACGTTCTTCGCTTATTTTTCTTGAATTTCTTGTATATCATTTTAAAGTGATAAAGATATTTCGAAACATAATTCTTCTATTATATTTAAGATTTAACTGTTTTTGGAATGATCATGTATGCAGACAATGAGCCAAGGATCATCAATACAATGCTGACGATAAATGTTACGGTTGCAGCTACACTTGGTGCATAGTTTAGTTGTAACATACTGAAAACTGTAGTACTTAGTGCTATACCAAAGGCGCCACCTAATGTACCACTCATTTTATATAATCCTGTAGCTAAACCAACTTTTTCATTTGGCATACTGAAAATTGCAATTGTAAGGCCGGGTGTTGCGACTAAACCATTTCCAATTGCGCAAATGACGAAACCAATGATAACTGCAATGACATATTGTGATGCCGATAATTGAGTCATGCTAATAATAGTGATGCCGATGACAGGGAACAACGGACCAATGATGAGCATCAATTTGCCACCGAAACGTAATGTTGCTTTTTCACCTAAACGAATCATCGCAACTGCCACAATGGCATATGGCAATGTAACAAGTCCAGATTGCGCAGCTGATAAACCAAGGTGTGTTTGAGCATATATGAAAAAGACCACTGT
>NZ_JACYHC010000437.1:0-5446 GCF_017152085.1 Staphylococcus sp. EG-SA-2 | reverse complement strand
AAAAGGAACATTCTTGAATTTACGATAAATACAGTTAGTACAATCGCTGATATCGGTGTACCTGCTATAAACAACGCGCACATAATAAATTGCGCAGCACCGGCATATATAACAAGACATAACAAGATAATTTCTAAAATACTAAAGTTTTGAGACGAAGCCACAATACCAAATGAAATACCAACACCGGCATAACCCAATAATGTTGGGATACACTCTTGTACGCCTTGTCTAAAACTTAAATGTGTTGCCATCTCAATTACCTCCTTTGCCACTTTATATTTATATAATTACGAAAAAATAATATACCTAGTCTAATACAGTTCTATACCCTAAGCAATAACATTAGACACCAGTTTGTATGAGGTTAGACATACTGGCGTCTTCAATCATCTTCATATCAACTTTTTATTTTTGATAATTTTCAATTTTTATTTAAGACTACCTCCATATTTTCTACGGATTTGTAGTTGTTTTTAAGTACTAATTTTATAATTTTTTATATCTAATGATGAGTCTGGGATATTGATTCATGTAACACTCCCTTATAATCATCATCCTCTCCCCCTACCCTACTCCATCGATATTACTCATACTACATCAACGAAATCAGTTTTTTATCACTTAATTTCCTATAATAGTGATGCTCAAAATTGTTACGTTTTAGATTGTTTTAGTTCATCATAATTATCCCGTATTGTTGCTATAATGAAATGCGTTCACCCCATTAAACCACAAACTTAATTTATTGTTGTTATGTGCATTGGCTCACTATTATACTTTTACAGCACAAAAAAAGTGGCGACAGCTTCGTCACCACTTTTTAAAATATTATTTAAAGTATCTTGCCCTTGCTTTAAGTATACGTAGAATATATACTTTTTAAAGCTTGTAGCTAAAGCCTTTATTTAACTGGTTTTGAAATTTGTGTTTTACCACCCATAAATGGTACTAATGCTTCTGGAATTGTTACTGTTCCATCTTCATTTTGGTAATTTTCAACAATAGCAGCAAATGTACGTCCAACTGCTAAACCACTACCATTTAATGTATGTGCTAATTCTGGTTTAGCTGCTTTGTCACGCTTGAAGCGGATGTTAGCACGACGCGCTTGGAAATCCGTACAGTTTGAGCATGAACTAATTTCTTTATAATCATTGTAGCTTGGTAACCAAACTTCTATATCATATGTTTTGCTTGCACTAAATCCAATATCACCTGTACATAAAATAACACGACGGTATGGTAAACCTAACTCTTCTAGAATTGCTTCTGCATTTGTTGTCATTTCTTCTAAAGCATTCCATGAATCTTCAGGTTGTTCAAAACGTACCATTTCCACTTTATCGAATTGATGTAAACGAATTAATCCTCTTGTATCTCTACCTGCTGATCCTGCTTCACTACGGAAACATGCAGATTGACCAGTGAATTTTTCAGGAAGTACACCTGGTTGAATAATTTCATTACGGTAGAAATTCGTTAATGGTACTTCAGCAGTTGGAATTGTATATAATCCTTCTTTTTCTACTTTAAATAAATCTTCTTCAAATTTAGGTAATTGACCTGTACCATACATTGTATCTGCGTTCACAAGCTGTGGTACCATCATTTCTGTATAACCATGTTGTGTTGTATGTTTTGTAATCATATAGTTCATTAAAGCACGCTCTAATTGCGCACCTTCATTTGTTAAATATACAAAACGCGCACCTGAAACTTTTGCTGCACGATCAAAATCAGCCATTTTCAATTCTTCTACAATATCCCAATGTGCTTTTGGTTCAAATGAAAACTCACGTGGTGTACCCCACTTTTTAACTTCAACGTTATCTTCATCAGATTCACCTTGAGGTACATCATCACTTATTAAATTTGGAATACGACAAAGGATACCTGTCATTTTATTATCAATTTCATTTAATTGACTATCTTTTTCTTTAATATCGTCACCTAATGTGCGCATTTCAGCAATCACATCATCAGCATTTTCTTTATTACGTTTTTTTAATGCGATTTCTTCGCTTACTTTATTACGACGTGCTTTCATTTCTTCTGTTGCACTAATTAATTTACGTCGTTGCTCATCCAATTCTAAAATTTCATCTACAACTTTTGGATCATCTCCACGTAATTCAATTTTGCTCTTAACTGTGTCAGGCTCATTTCTGAATAATCTAATGTCTAACATTAACCTTCATCCTTTCCCAAATAATTATCATTTATTATGGAATGACGTACGTCTTTATTTTTTAGAAAATAAAAAAAGACCACATCCCTACAAGGGACGTGGTCTACGCGTTGCCACCCTATTTAACAATTTAAGTTATAAAGATACACTAAACCTAAATTGCACTTCACTAAAATAACGGTTATCACCGATTGTTCTTTTAAATTAAGTAGGTAGATTCATATATATGTTGATTCTTGTTCACACTAACCACAAGCTCTCTGATATCGAACACTATATATTACTTGTCCTACGAACAATGTCTTATTAAGTTAATTTTAATATAGCAAACTATATTTGCTTTTTCAAGTAACGATTTCAAACATCACTCATGTCGATTTAGTGACATGCAGTCGTTTGATAAATTGATTGCTTTAAATACTGTGCAACCGCTTCAATATCTTTATGAAATTGACGGTCATGTGTAATGGATGGCACGATACTTCGAAACTCCTCATATTTACGACGTGTTTTTGGTGATAATCCTTCGACACCTTTCAACTCTGCTGCTTGTAATGCAATAACACATTCGATTGCCAACACACGTCTTGCATTTTCAATAATTTGATAACCATGTCTAGCAGCTGTAGTTCCCATAGATACGTGATCTTCTTGGTTCGCAGATGAAGTGATAGAATCAACACTCGCTGGATGCGCTAAAGTTTTATTTTCAGAAACGAGACTTGCAGCAGCATATTGCATAATCATCGCGCCACTTTGCAATCCTGGCTCTGGACTAAGAAATGCTGGTAAATCACCATTTAATTGAGGATTTACTAGTCGCTCTAGACGACGTTCCGATACGTTTGCTAATTCACTTACACCTAATTTAAGATGATCTAATGCAAAAGCAATAGGTTGTCCATGGAAGTTACCACCTGAAATAACAAACGTTTCATTTGCTTCCTCAAATATAAGTGGATTATCATTAGCCGCATTCATTTCAAATTCTAATTGCTGTTTAACATAATTGAATACTTGAAAACTCGCGCCATGGATTTGTGGTATACAACGCAACGTATATGCATCTTGTACACGTATTTCTGCTTGTCGCGTCGTTAATGTTGATCCTTCTAACCAATCACGCATACGCGCTGCCACATTAATCTGTTCTTGAAAATTACGAACAGAGTGCACATCATGTCGATATGCATCTATAATGCCATTAAGAGACTGATGCGTTAATGCAGCAATCCATTCAGATTGGTAACCTAAATCTTCTGCTTCTATATAACTAATGACACCTTGAGCTGTCATAGCTTGCGTACCATTAATCAATGCTAAACCCTCTTTAGCCTGAAGGTTCAAAGGTTGTCTATTTAATTCTCTTAATACATCGTCACTATCCTTTTCTTCCCCTCTGTACAATACTTTCCCTTCACCAATTAATGCTAATGCTAAATGTGATAATGGCGCTAAATCTCCTGATGCACCGAGAGAGCCTTGCTGTGGGATTATCGGTATAATACGTTCATTTATAAAAAATTGTAATTGTCTCACTAATTCTAAAGTGGCACCTGAATGACCTTTTAATAATGTATTCAATCGTAAAATCATCATGACTAATGCTACTTCTTTTGAAAATGGCTCACCTAGTCCACAGGCATGTGAGCGTATCAGATTCACTTGTAATTCATTATATTGCGTCGGGTCTATACGTACATCACTAAATAACCCAAAACCTGTAGTGATACCGTAAACCGTTTCCTCATTTTCAATAATACGTTCAACTACCGCTCTACTTTTTTTGACACGTTCTAACGCATCATCAATAATTTCAATCTTTGATTGTTGTTGTAAAAATGATTTAATATCCTCAATTGTTAGTGTTTCACCATCTAAATATAAAGTCATATATGTTACCCCCTTGTTTATATTAAGTAACCCATCCTTCTTGAAGTATACGTTTTCATTTTTATTGAAACAATGGTTTTACGTACATTTATAACCTATTATCAGAGCACTATTGTAGTGCGTTAAAGGATATTAAGATTGTTGTAAGCATATTTAATAATTTATCTATTGACGAATTGCATATACAGGTATAGTATTTTCTATTGTATTTAACGACAAATAATAATGAATTCAGAAATTTATAATACATTTTGTTAAAAGTTACTATATATTTTTAAAATTGAATAAATTTGGAAAAGGCTTTTACATGGGAGGTTATATCACTATGGAAACGTTAAATTCTATTAACATTCCTAAGCGTAAAGAAGATTCACATAAAGGTGATTATGGCAAAATTTTATTAATTGGTGGATCTGCTAACTTAGGTGGTGCCATTATGTTAGCGGCTCGTGCATGTGTATTTAGCGGTAGTGGTTTAATCACTGTAGCTACACATCCAACAAATCATTCAGCATTACATTCTCGTTGCCCAGAAGCGATGGTTATTGATATTAATGATACGAAAATGTTGACGAAAATGATTGAAATGACTGACAGTATACTAATTGGTCCAGGTCTTGGCGTTGATTTCAAAGGAAATAATGCCATTACATTCCTACTACAAAATATACAACCGCATCAAAATTTAATCGTAGACGGCGATGCGATTACAATCTTTAGTAAACTGAAACCGCAATTACCTACATGTCGTGTGATCTTTACTCCACACCTCAAAGAATGGGAACGATTAAGTGGTATTCCTATTGAGGAACAGACATATGAGCGTAATCGTGAAGCAGTTGATCGTTTAGGTGCAACTGTTGTACTTAAAAAACATGGTACTGAAATTTTCTTTAAAGATGAAGACTTTAAATTAACAATCGGTAGCCCAGCAATGGCGACTGGTGGTATGGGCGATACACTTGCTGGTATGATTACAAGTTTTGTCGGTCAATTTGATAACTTAAAAGAAGCGGTTATGAGTGCCACATATACACATAGTTTTATTGGCGAAAACCTTGCAAAAGATATGTATGTGGTACCACCATCAAGACTTATCAATGAAATACCTTACGCAATGAAACAATTAGAAAGTTAATCATTACTAATCATTGAATATAGTACAGCATTACTTTCTAGCATAAAAATAAGACTCCCCTACATATAGGGAAGTCTTATTTTTTTATTATTCTTCATCTTCATCTGATGATTGTTGTATATCTTCTTCAACACGATCCATGAAATCTTGTCTTACTTCAATACGTCCATCTTCATCATTTTCTTCTGAATCAATCACTTCAGTATGAATTGCATTTCCTGGTG
>NZ_JACYHC010000436.1:0-5451 GCF_017152085.1 Staphylococcus sp. EG-SA-2 | reverse complement strand
GAATTATAGTATGAGTAATAAAGTTTATGGATGATATTTCCCAATTTAACACGGATTGAACACTTTCTACTTAGGTATTATCTTGGTTTTCCTGATAGGATAACTCCCGATGATGCCTTTTTACTTATGTCACTTATCCTTTTGGAAATGGTGCAAAATTAAAAATACATCAGGATATCGTTTAACTCAGAAAAAAACTCCAATCAAAAAAAATGTTTACAACACATTATGAAATTAAAATTGCTCTTAGTGTTCAACAGACAAAGTTATTGAAATTACTATTGGAGGTACATACCAAGCTATCATTTTGAGTACACGTGGTTTGAATATCTGGCAAGAAATGGAAATTGGTAATGTCAGTCATAAAGTCGCTAAACGTGCTCAAATACCATTAATTATTTTTAAATAATTTAGAGGATGAGGTATAAACCTTTAAAAAACAGCAGTGAGATGATTTTCAATTAGAAAATATCTTACTGCTGTTTCTATTTTCATAATCATTCTTATTGAATGACTTCATCGTGATCATTTAAAACAGTAACAACTTTTTCAATCTTATACTATTTAGAGCTAAAAATTCACGACATATAAACACAACACTGACACGTCATTTAAATACTTAATCTTTTATAGTAAAAGATTTTTCATTAAAAATTTATTGTTTTCTGTACTTTATTATATTAATCCTTTTAGCATGCCGTACCAATACATTTTAGGTAATAAATCTTTCTTAAATATATACATACTTCTACGTTCTTTGGCCTGATTAAACGGCATTGTTTCTTTAGTATTTTTATTATAATCAAACTCTGCAAGTATTAACCTATTATATCCAGTAACAATAGGGCATGAAGTATAACCATCATAATGATGCGTTAACATTTGATTATTCATCACTTGCAATAAATTATTAGCGACGATAGGTGCTTGCTTACGAATAGCTGCGCCTGTTTTTGAAGTAGGTACATTTGAAGCATCACCAAGTGCAAATACATTAGAGTAGCTTTTATGCTGTAATGTGGTTGGGTTAACATCTACCCAACCCTCACTATCTGAAAGTGTACTTTCTTTTACTACATCTAAGGGACCCATAGGTGGTGTTACATGTAACATATCATAACTTATTGTTTTTCTATCGTATGCTTTGATATGTTCGAATGTAGCCACTTTTTTGTCACCGTCGATTTCAACAAGGTTATAATTATAATTGACTGTTATATTTCTTTCTTCAACAATCCTTTCTAATTCTTTATTATATTTTCCTACGTCAAATAAAGCATCTTTTGGCGTTGCATATATCACATTAGCGTTAGAACGGATTTTATGTTTCCTAAAATAATCTTCAGCTAAATACATAATTTTCATAGGCGCACCTCCACACTTTATAGGAGTGTTTGGATGCGTAAAAATGGCATTTCCTTGTTTAAAATTAGAAATTTGGTTCCAAGTTTCGTTAACATAGTCAGGTGAATAGTTAGAGCAAACACCATTTTTACCTATATTTTCTTTTAGTCCTTTAATTGAAGACCAATTAATCTGTAATCCTGGAGCTACTACTAAAAAATCATAATAAACGACTGTATTATCTCCTAAAATAACGCTATTATTTTCAGGTTGAAAACTTGAAACAGCCTGTTTTATCCAGTTAGCACCTTCAGGTATAACACTTTCCATATCTTTACGAGAACTTTTCAAACTAGATACCCCTGCACCAACCAACGTCCATAATGGTTGATAGTAATGATGGTCTGCTGGGTCTATAATTGCTATTTTCTCTTTTAAGTTTTGATTTTTTCTTAATAGTCTTGATGCTACGGTAACACCTGCTGTACCGCCACCAATAATAACAATTTGATAATGCTTATTCATTTTTTCCACATCCTTAAATTATTTTAATGATTCTGGAAAATCTTGATAGCCTTCTCTAATATTCACCACATTTTCAAAACCTTTGCTTTCCAATATACCCACTGCAATTGAACTTCTAACACCTGACTGACAATGTACATATATTTTATCCTCTTTATTAAAAGGAATATTTTCATTTAATAATTTACCATGTGGAATATTAACTGCTTGATCTAAGTGTCCATTATTCCACTCTTCATCATTACGTACGTCTAATACATGTTCTTCTTTACCTGTCATATCAGCGCTATGAACGGACTGGGTTGAAATGCCTGATTTTGGCAAACGATAGCCTGCTACCTTATCAAACCCAATTAATTGTAAAGTGTGTTTCGCTTTCTCAACAGTAGATTTATCTCCAATTAAATCTATATCTTTTTCAAAATCTAAGTACCAACCAATTTGATTAATAAAGTTTTTGTTGTATGGTATATTGATTGTTCCTTTTGTGTGGCCACCGTGAAAGGCCTCTTTGCTACGAAGATCAAATGCTACTCTCTTATTATCTAAACTAGGATAAACATCATATGATTGATATAAATTCATACCAAACTGATTAACTTGTTTCATTTGTGCAAAATGATGCGGTGGTGCTGGTTGATTTGATGTTAATGATTCAATAAATTTAGTCTCATCAATTTCATTAAATGCCCAGTTATTAATTTTCTCATAACCTATTGTAGATATAGGTATGGCACCTAATGCTTTACCACAAGGGCTTCCAGCACCATGACCCGGCCAGATTTGAACATAGTCTGGTAAATTTTTAATATTTTGAACGGACTCATACATTTGTTTCGCGCTAATTTCTGTAGAACCCTTTATTTGAACAGATTTTTCTAATAAATCAGGTCTACCTATATCACCAACAAAAATAAAGTCACCACTAAATAATCCCATCGGAACACTTGAACCACCACCTAAATCAGTGAGTAAAAAGCTAATACTTTCAGGCGTGTGTCCTGGAGTATGCAGAACTTCTAATTTAACATTGCCTACTTGAATGATATCTCCATGTTTAACAAATTGTGTTTTTGATAGCATATTTTTATACCCTAATGCATCTTCACCTTCGCCAGACACATATATATTTGCATTTAAGCGTTTAGCCACATCACGAATTCCTGAAGCAAAATCAGCATGAATATGTGTTTCTGTAGCTTGTGTAATTGTTAAACCTTCAGAATCTGCAACTTCTATATATTTCGATAAATCACGAACAGGGTCTATTATTATTGCCTCTCCTGTACGTTGACAACCCACTAAATATGATGCTTGAGATAAATGATTATCGTAAAACTGTTTAAAAAACATGATAACAACTCCTTTTATTAATAGATTTAATTAGATAAATAAATTATGATTCGCATTTTCAGTAGCACCAATATAAGTGCCTACACCACCGTACTCAACTTCATCTCTAAGTTCTTCTTTCTGAATACCCATGACATCCATACTCATCGTACAAGCGATTAATTTGATATTTTGCTCAATAGCTTGATTGATAAGTGTTGGTAATGAATCAACATTTTTCTTTTTCATTACGTAGCGCATCATCATATTTCCTAAACCAAACATATTCATTTTGGAAAGAGGCATTCGTATATTCTTTTGGGGCAACATTAAATCAAACATTTTTGCAATACCTTGCTTTTTAACATTAACTGTTTGCACTTTTTTTAATGCATTAAGCCCCCAAAAAGTAAAGAAGATAGTTACATCTTTTCCAGCAGCTCTAGCGCCATTTGCAATAATCAATGCTGCTACAGCTTTGTCTAATTCTCCACTAAATAATACAATTGTAGTACCTTTAGCAGAATAATTTATATCTAAATCTTTTGCTTTTTCTTTTTGAATAATCGCATTAATTCCATTGTTATTTTCATCAAGCTTAACTAAAGTATGCCTTGTTTGTTTCACCCAACTTTTAATATCACTAGGGAATCCAGGGTCTGTGACTTTGACTTCAATTTGGTCACCTACTTCAATATTCTTCATTTCTTGACTAATTTTTACAATTGGCCCTGGACATTGAAAACCACGATAGTTAAATTGTTTACGATCTGCTTTAATTTCTATACTTTTATATTCTTCTTGTGTATCATAACTATCGTTTTCTTCATAAGCTTTATAACCACCATCAAGATTTATAACGTTATAACCTTGTTTAGCTAAATATTTACTAGCATTAGCACTTCTGTTACCACTTCTACAGATTACATAATAGGTTTTATTTTTTTCTTTATTGAATGACTCAATCTCATCAACAGGATGAAGTATGGAACCATTGATATGTCCTAATGCATACTCCTCTTCTGTTCTAACATCAATTAATTGCCCTTGCTTGGCTAGTTTTTCCAATTCTGCTTTACTAAATTCATCGATAAACTTTTCTCCGTATTGTTTCATAATAACCTCCCTAAAAATACCTGTAGGGGTATTCTAAACGGTTGAATGGAACTTGTCAAATACCTCTAGGGGTATTTGACACATTTGTGTTTATCTATTAATATATTTTTATTCAATTAAAAGTGGAGGTATGACTATGAATTATGATAAAAAAATGATTAATCGTATTAATAGAATACAAGGGCAACTAAATGGAATTATTAAAATGATGGAGGAAGGAAAAGACTGTAAAGATGTCATTACACAAATAAGTGCATCAAAGAGTTCACTCCAACGCTTGATGGGTATCATTATTAGTGAGAATTTAATAGAATGTGTAAAAGCAGCTGCGGATGATGAAGAAAGCTCCCAAGAGTTAATTAATGAAGCTGTAAACTTATTGGTGAAAAGTAAGTAATGGATATTGTTAATATAGTTATCATGTTACTCATTGGGGTATTCGGTGGGTTCATATCTGGTCTAGTAGGCGTAGGTGGTGCTATCATTATTTATCCAGCTATTTTATTATTACCACCATTATTCGGAGCCCCTGCATATAGCGCATATATCGCATCAGGTCTTACTTCTAGCCAAGTCTTTTTCAGTACATTAAGTGGCTCATTAAAAGCTCGAAAAAAAACAGAGTTCTCGCCACAATTAGTTCTTTATATGGGTGGCGGCATGATTATAGGGAGTATGTTAGGTGCATTTCTAGCAAATTTATTTGATGCTACATTTGTAAATACGGTATATATCATTATTGCTTTACTTGCATTAACATTAATGTTTATTAAAGTGAAACCTAGTTCCGAAAAGTCTTCATTTAATAAATATTTATTAGTTATCATTGGCCTTTTCATTGGTATTATTTCAGGTATAGTAGGTGCAGGTGGTGCCTTCATTATTATTCCTATATTATTGGTTTTATTCAAATTACCAATGAATACTGTAGTCGCTAATAGTATAGTAATTGCTTTTATATCTTCAATTGGTGCTTTTGTCATCAAACTTATTCAAGGTTATATCCCTTTATATGACGCCTTATTCCTTATAATAGGGAGTATTATATTTGCTCCAATAGGGTTAAAATTAAGTAAAAAAGTCCCTAACATAATACAAAAATGGATTATCAGTATTTTAATCGTTTTTGCTATA
>NZ_JACYHC010000435.1:0-5488 GCF_017152085.1 Staphylococcus sp. EG-SA-2 | reverse complement strand
TGAATATCTGCAGCACTATCATTTGCTGATCTCGCAAGTAAATCAGCAACATGATTTGCATCAGATGCTTTTAAACCGAAAGAGTTAATCGCTGAAGCCATTACAGTTGCAGTTGTAGCCATTTCTGCACCACTTGCTTCTGCTGCGCTGATAACACCTGGCATAGCCTCCATTGTTTGTTTGGCATTAAAGCCTAAAGCTGCCAATTCTTCCATACCTTTAGCAACTTCGTTAGCACTTTTACTTGTTTTAGCTCCTAAGTCAACCGCTTGATTAGACATGCTTTTTAAGTCTTTACTGCTTGCTTGTGCAATCGCTCCAACTCGAGACATTTGCCCTTCAAAGTCTGCACTCGTTTTTAATGCTGCACCTAAACCTAAAGTAATCGGTGTAGATACGCCCATCGTCATTGTACGTCCCAGGGAAGTCATTTTGTCTCCAATAGAACTAAATTTCTTTGACATGACATCCGCTTGACTTGCAAGTTTACCGAAATGACTTTGAGCTATCATTTGTTCTTTGTTAAAAGTCTTCATTTCGGATGAAGCTTTATCTATTGAACGCTCCAAATTATTTAAAGCAGCTTTTTCTTTATTAACAGCTGTTTCAGCTTTTGCGACATTAGCGCTATGATTCTTAATAGTATTGTTTAAATCATTAAATTCTTTTTCTGTTTGCTTTAATTTAGTATTAGTTTTAGCGTAAGAACTTTCAATTTTATCATTTGATTTTGAAAGATTGTCATTTTGCACTTTTAGTTTTTGAACTTGATTGCCTTCTTGTTTATATTGTTCAACAAGTGCTTTATGCTTAGCGGACTGCTTCTGTACTGCGTCACTTGCTCTTTTTAGTTGTGCAGTAGTAGCTTGGTTACTATTCTTAAGCTTTTGTTCTGCATCTCTCAACTGTTTAAGTTTTTGATACGCATCTTGTTTACGTTGATTTGTACGTTTATATTGATTTTCAGCTTTTTTAAGTTCTGTATTCGATGATTTTAAGGCTTCTTTAGATTTATCAAGAGCTAATTTTTCTTTTTTATTGGCTTCTACTAACTTTAAATATGCTTTCTCAACATCTTTTACACTGGATTTAGCTTTTTGGTAATTAGCGTTAACTTGTTTAAGCTCATCTTCTACTTGAGAATACATCTTTTTTTGAACTTTAAGCCTATCATTTAACCCCTTAATTCTCGCCTGATATTTTTCCATTGATTTTTCAGACTTATCAAATGCTGACAGATTAGCTTTCATTTCACTATTAACAACACCTAATTGTCGCTTTAAACCTTTCATGCCTTCTTGGACACCTAAATGGTCTAATTTCAGCTCCAAGGTCATGCCTTCTACTTTTTCATTCATATTAACCTCCTTTCTAGCTTCCAAAAAGTTTTCTTAAATCCGTACCTGTAATGACTTTTTGTTCACTTTGTTTTTCTTCAGTCTCTTCTTTATTCTCTTCATTAAGTATTTCTAAAAGTTTTACATACGGCTGTTTTCTGACTTCAGTTAATGTCCACCCATACTGCTCCATACAGAAACGTTGTATTTTCTTAATGTTCGATAAAATGTCTTTTATTGAGATTGTTCTTCTGTCTTTCCCATCTCTTCTGGTTCAGTTTCTGAATCTTCTTCATCTTCACCATTGATTTCTCGAAATATATCTTGTAAGGCTTTTGTATAAGTTTTAGTACTCATCTTGTTCAGAACATCTTCTTCAGTCAATCCTTCATCTTTAAATAAATCTACTAATAACTGTCGCTCTTTTTGTCTCATTTTTGTTGCGTTAGGTGCTTCTTTTTTATTCTCTTGATTTACTAATTCTAAATACTCATAGCATTTTTCTGCTTCGCCCATTGTTACATCTTCTTTTGTATAGCTCTCTGTTTTTCCTGTTTTACGATCTTTAATTTCAAATTTAATCATTGTATTAGCTCCTTTTATTCAAATAAAAAAGACGCAGATATACTGCGCCTTAAATCCCTATCCGTTTGTTACTGTCACTGAAATTTGTCCTGACTTATCGCTTCCATCAGTAGACGTAGCAGTGATTACTGAAGTACCTTCAGCTACACCGTGAATTGCTCCTGTATTTTCATCTACAGTAACAAATTCTGGATGTTCACTTGTATATTTCAATATTTTATTCGTTGCTGTGCTTGGTGCAATGTTTGGCTCAACATTGTCATCGGTATTTACCATAATTGATTTAGTTTCTGGTGTAAATGATACGCCTGAGACTAGAATTGGATTGGTTTTGAATTGAGGTACATCAACTTTACTAGATTCTTTACCATTTTCTTCCCATGCCACTTGGTAAGTACCTTTTGGATAAGTTGTATCCGCTTCTAAATTAGATAAAGTTACTGACACTTTGCCTTCACCTTGTTCAGAAGCTACGACGTCGTCTCCTTTATAAACCTTTAAAGTTTTAGTCATAAATTATTCTCCTTTGATTTATTTTGAAAGCCCCTATTCTGCTGAAACTGTTGCAGATTTTGAATTAACTGCTACTTCAACATTTTGGGGATTAGCTGGGTAACGAACCTGCAGAATCCTCTGAATGATCTTCACTGTCCGTGTATCCAACGAATACTTTTTTGAAGAATTCTGCTTCTCCTTCTTTACCTTCATGATAACCGTATACAATACCTTGTGACGTTCCATCAACATCAACTTTTCTATTCATCCAGTCACCTGTTAATTTTGTAGGTTCTGGGGCTTCTGCTTTTTCACCTCGTGTTTTAAATTCAATTGAATCTAAACTAAAAGTACCTTTAAGTAAGGCTACATATACCGGCTGACCTGTTAAACCATCTTCCGATTCGCCAATTACTGTTACATACGGTGCTCTTGTATTCTCTCCTACCCAAGATGTACCATTTTTATCTTTAGTACGTCCAATAACTGTGTTTAAATCATCACTTGGAATATTGAAAATACTCATGTCAGACTTAACTTCATTAGTACCTTGTTTTTTCATCCATACACGTTTGTTAGATGCAAACATATCTACTAAATCTGGTGCTAAACCTGTGATATTTAGGTCAACTGTACCACCTTTTTCATCTTCCCATGTCATGCGTTTAACTACTTTTGTTGCTTCTGGGTTAAAAACTCCAACGTATAATCTTTTAAAACCTACTTTATAAGAACCTTGTCCTTCTGCCATTGCTTATTTCCTCCTTAAAAATTAAAAAGCACACCTATTCGATGCGCTGATTTTTATAATATATATTTTTGGGTATGCCTTGATATCGTCTCGACATCACATAACGTTTAGTTTCTTCAAAATAAGCATCTAACTGACTAGATGCTTGAATTAAATTTTGTTGATATAACAGGTATCTTATTCGTTTTGTTATATCAATTGTTTTCTGATTATTTGAAGATTCTACATCTATTTGAATTAAGTATTCTTCACTGAGATATTTATCAGACATAAAGTCTGAAGGCAAATCATAAACAGGTGTAATAACAACAAAGGGTTTGGAAGTTTCAGCGTTTTCAGTGACTTTGTAATAGTATATTCTAGAATTTATATGTGTTT
Organism: Staphylococcus sp. EG-SA-2; assembly: GCF_017152085.1. Classification (NCBI taxonomy): domain Bacteria; kingdom Bacillati; phylum Bacillota; class Bacilli; order Caryophanales; family Staphylococcaceae; genus Staphylococcus; species Staphylococcus sp. EG-SA-2. Next base: position 1,942 of record NZ_JACYHC010000435.1, on the reverse strand, counting down.
TGAGCTCTGCATCAGATAATAAAATTCCTTTTATGGTGTTTAATATATTCATTTATCTGGCCAACTCCTTTTTTATAATTTCTCTATACTTACGTTCGCTAGCAGCTAATGTTTTTGCAATAACTCCAAAACCTCTTGGTGTATATTTTTTTCCATCTCTTGTATAACCATGTTCATTCAAGTGAATAATGTTTTTGCGATTCATAGGGCCTACCCATTCAATTAAAACAGCCCTTTCTTGACTGCCAACTTTTGTATAAGGCTTAGATTTAGTCATTTCTTCTATACTGGCACCCGTATCTTTAAAGCTCTCGAACTCTTTCTTTAAAGCCTTTATAAAAAATTCAGATGCTTCATTTAAAGCTTTATCACTCTTAGCCTGCATTGCTTGTTTACCGTATACCGATTCTAATTTATTCAACACTTCAGGTATCCCTTTAATTTCTACACTCATTTTTCTGATAAAACCACTGTATTATAGCCAATATCTGGTGTATCAATTCTTATTTCTACAATGTTGAATAATTTATCGGAATATAATGCACTGTCAATTTTAACTAAGTGATTTGTTTGTGGTAGATATTCAGTTTTAGAAGACCTGACAATTATGGTTAATCCTGATTTTGATTCAGTCGCTTTTAAAATTTCTCTATCTTTCATAGAAGGATTATAAATTTTACAAAAGCAACTATACAATTTCATTTTTTCCTCTTCATCTGGATATGGTCCTTTGTTTATATATTGAAAAAAATACGCGCGATCTTTAAATTCATTAAATTCCATTTAAAAATCACCTACCACTTTTTTAATTTCAAAATCATTTTTTGCAATCCTTTTTCATTAAACACCTTGCTTCTAGATTGGTCATTTGAGTATCCACGACTTTCATAATCTCTTGCAATGATATATTTAATCGCTGTACAAAAAAGCGGGTATTCCAAGTCATCTTTGTCATAATCTGGAACCCCACTTAATAGTAATTCAGACTTAGCCGATTGAATGAGACCTTCAATTAAATCATTTTCGAAATTATAGTCAATTCTCAACCACAATTTAATTTCTTCTAAACTCATTTCATCACCCCTATTCGGCTGATATTACAGCTGATTTAGCCTTAGCTGTTACATTAACCTTTTGGGGCTTAGCTGGGTAATGGACCTGTATTTTCTTTTGCTTTTGCAATTCTGAATGCACTGTCTAATGTACGTTGCTGATCATACCATGCTGTTAATACAAACAAATATTCGCCTTTTTTAACATCTTTATCAGTGTCATAAGTTGTTCCATCATAGTTAATTCCAAAATAATTGAAATCTCCCACAATAGGTTTAACTGCTGCATCTGTAAATACTACTGGTTTGCCAAATACTTTTTCTGCTGGTGTGTCAAAGAAATTTGTTGTTCCATTTGAAAGAACACTAATAATTTTGACATAATCTGCATATCGCATATAAATTGTTGCGTTATCACGGTAATCTTCATGTAAATCTGCTAAAGCGTTAATAATAGCATCATACATGTCTGCTCCCTCAACTTCTTTAACAGATCCATTATAAAATGACATGTGTTCTAATCCAGATTTAGGACTTACTGCTAAGGCATCTTTACGCTCTTTAGCTGCTAATCCTGATTGTAGTGCGTTTTCAACCCAGTTTACTAAATCTACATCTGATCCATGAATTACAGTATCTGAAATTGCAGCAAATACTTTGAATTTATTAGTAGTGAACTTGACTGTATCACCTTTTAATTTTAATTCTTTTGCTGTTTCTACGTCTGTAATGAAATCATCATCGTCTAAAGTGTATGAAACTCTTGGAATCTCTAAACCTTTAATGTTAGTTAGACGAGCTTTTTCACGTAATTGGTTTTTAGCAAATGGTTCTGAAACAATTTCTTTAGAAAGTGTTTTTGGTAAGAGCTTATCTCCACCTGAATCATT
>NZ_JACYHC010000434.1:0-5575 GCF_017152085.1 Staphylococcus sp. EG-SA-2 | reverse complement strand
AACCATTTTCGATAATTGTATCTAATAAGACATTGTCTGCATTATCAGCAATTTCTTTTAAAGTTGATAGACCTAAACCACGACCTTCACCTTTAGTAGAAAAACTTTCTTGGAACAATTCATGAATGCGTGGTATATCATCAGCGCATTTATTCATAACAATAAACGTTACTGAATTTTCACTTTCAATAAATGCAACGCGAATGATAGGGTCATCAATTTCAGTTGATGCCTCAATTGCATTATCAAGAATAATACCAATACTGCGACTTAAATCGATCATATTCAAGTTAATGCTACTTACTTCATCGGGTATTTCGATACTAATTGGAATATTCATTTCTTGTGCACGTAAAATTTTCGCAGTAATTAAGCCTTTTATCTCACGTACTTTAAGATTCTCGATACCATTTAATTTAATAGCATTCATCTGCAAATTATCTTTCATAGGTACAATATTTTTATTGAAATAAGCGCGTAGACCAATCATGTCATCTTCGCGAATGTATTCTGAAAGTGTCGTTAAGATATTGACATAATCATGACGGAACTTGCGCATTTCATTATTAATTGCTTCAATCTTTAATGTGTATTCGTAATAGGTCTCAATTTCTTCTTGATTTCGTTTGTATTTCATCTCTTTAAGGGTGAAAAGCGACATTATAAGTATTACAACAGAGATAAAAATTATTAATCCTATAAATACAAGTGCATATGGAATTAAGCTATCACCGTTTGAACTTGTATTTGTAGAATAAATATAAAAAAATGCAAATGTTGCAAATAATACGAATGAAATTATAATCATATAAGTTTTATTTAAAGATAAGTATGATTTTTTAAATTTCTTTAGAGATATTCTTACCAAATATGTCGCTAATAATGAAACTGATGAAAAAGAAAGTATATATAATGGTAAGAGTATTGCAGGATCAGTAGTGTATTTTCTTAAAGTTAAAAACAAACCTACTGTTGCAAAATTACTCAAATACATTATGATCATGGTCACTAAAATTGTTACTATTGCATAGTACTTTAATTTAAAGAATAAAAATATGATAGATGAAAAAGTTGGAATCAATACGGCTCTACTTCCATAGAAGTAATACAAAAACATGGTTGGAATTATAATTCCAACTATAATAAAATAATCCCTTAAATTAAATTTAACAAAGGAAATGAATTTGGCTACTGTAAAAAGTATTACTAATTGAAAAGTGGCCATAGCTAAGTTGTTTATTGTTTCCATATGCTACACACTTTCTAAAATAACTTTTACTATTTGTCGTATAAATTCGTTAATTCAGCGGGTACTTTAGGTTCATCAAATAAACTGCTGCAAGCGTTTACGCCACCGACAATTCCGATTGCTTTAGCTAATTTAATTATAAAATCAAAAAACATATTAACAAGTGTATTCATGATTAATCCTCCTTAGGGAAAAAAATAGGTAATAATGTAATAGATTCCACTAAAATTCCTAATAACATAAATTGAGCATAAAATGGATGTATTATTAAGGATAGAATCAAAACTAATAAATACATAATTATAGATAAATACTTTTTACGTTTTACTAATTTTATTGGTATAGGTTGCTTTTTCGTTGCTGCAGGTGCATAAATAACAACGGAAATCAATCCTATAATAGATAAGGCCAGTAAATAAGTAAAATTAATGTCTATATTAATTAGAAAATAAGGTACAAATACAAATGTTAAAATACTTTGTATGTAACAAAGTATCGAAGACTTTGCATGAGCACCATGTGCATTATAGCGTATTAACATATAGGATAAGTGTGTAACTAAGGTAAACAAAAATACACTTAAGAATATAGAAATACTATATGTTACAAGTATTTTAAAAAAATTACCAACTATAATTTGCATCCCTAAACGTACTTGCAAAAATTGAATATGATCTAAGTTATTTCTCTTTTGAAGATACGTGGCAAACTGGTCAATTTTGTTATCAAAATAATTCAATTTTACACCACTCTCCTCACTGTTATTATACGATTTAGTACAATCTTTTATCATTATATTGCCTAACTGTAGGAAATAAATACTTAACTGTTAAATGTAATTTGTATTTAATATTTTAACATAAAAAAATTTACAGTTAAGAATAAAAAACGACTAGTTAAGAAAAATTGGAAAATAAATGCTTTTAGCATGTTTTAATATAACTAGATCACAGAGATGTGATGGAAAATAGTTGATGAGTTGTTTAATTTTAAGAATTTTTATCTTAATTAAGGAAGGAGTGATTTCAATGGCACAAGATATCATTTCAACAATCGGTGACTTAGTAAAATGGATTATCGACACAGTGAACAAATTCACTAAAAAATAAGATGAATAATTAATTACTTTCATTGTAAATTTGTTATCTTCGTATAGTACTAAAAGTATGAGTTATTAAGCCATCCCAACTTAATAACCATGTAAAATTAGCAAGTGAGTAACATTTGCTAGTAGAGTTAGTTTCCTTGGACTCAGTGCTATGTATTTTTCTTAATTATCATTACAGATAATTATTTCTAGCATGTAAGCTATCGTAAACAACATCGATTTATCATTATTTGATAAATAAAATTTTTTTCATAATTAATAACATCCCCAAAAATAGATTGAAAAAATAACTGTAAAACATTCCCTTAATAATAAGTATGGTCGTGAGCCCCTCCCAAGCTCGCGGCCTTTTTTATTGTAATAAAGAAGGGGAGAGTTAATCCTCATTATGAGACCCACCGTTAAAATATATGAATAAGTCTAATGTTGGAAAAGGTCAAAAAATTAATCAATTTAATTAAGAAAATCATTCATTTGCAAAGGGCGAAATGGATTCTTACTGAGTTATCTATTATAAAAAAATAAACATAGACTTATGAAAAATCTCTCATAAATCTATGTTTAGTCATGACATGTGTTAAATATTATTTCGGGCGCTTCTTATTTATACAAATCTAATTTAATACTTTTAAATACAGGTATATTTTCGCGTTGCTGTTCTACTTCATTTAAGTTTAAATCTACAGTCAAAATATCTGCGGATTCATTTAATTCTCCAACTAAATCTCCATTTGGGTTTATAACTATCGAATGACCAGCATATTCTGTGTTACCATCGAATCCAGTGCTATTAGTTCCAATGACAAACATATTATTTTCAATTGCACGTGCCTTTAGTAATGAATGCCAATGTTGAAGACGTGACATAGGCCATTGCGCCACATAAAATGCAATTTTAGCACCACTACGAGCAGGATATCTTAATAATTCTGGAAAACGTAAATCATAACAGATAAGTTGGGTCACATAAGTACCGTCAGACAATTGAAAGGGTTCAGCTACGTTTTCGCCAGCGGTTAAAAATTCATGCTCTCTTAACATAGGAACTAAATGAACTTTGTCGTATTCATTAATCAGCTGGCCACTTTTATTCACACTAAAAGCTGTATTAAATATTTGATAGTTTCTAATGTTAGAAACTGACCCAGCTACGATATCGACTTTATATTTTTCAGCTAAATGTTTAATAAATGAAAAACTTTGTCCTAGATTATTATCTGCTTTTTCATTTAAATGCTCTAAATCATAGCCATTATTCCACATTTCAGGTAAAACGACTACATCTACTTCAGCATTCATATTTTTTTCGAACCATTGTGTTATTTGAGTTTCATTTTTAGAACTATCTCCAAAAATAATCGGTAATTGATAAATTTGGACTTTCATAACATCGCATCCTTGATAGATCTTATATATAACTTACTAAAAGTTATGTTGAAACGCAAAAAACGAGCCCAAGACATAAAATCAAAGTCCTAGGCTCTACAATGTTATATTGACAGTAGTTGATGGGGCCCCAACATAGAGAAATTGGAACACCAATTTCTACAGACAATGCAAGTTGGGGTGGGCTCTAACATAAAGAAATACTTTTTCTTTAGAAATTAGTATTTCTTATACATGAGTTTTACTCATGTATTCCTATTCTTAAGTGCACATTAGCAGCGGCTAATGTGTAAGAACTACTACATAATGAATAACTAATGATTCTTTATCATTTCTGTCCCATTCTTAACAATATATTGATTATTTTTTTATTACGAAACGATCTTCCACTGGATTAAATGTTTTTTCGCCAGCAGCTTCACGAATATCACCAAATGGCATTTGAGCAATAAGTTTCCAACTTTTAGGAATATTAAATTCTTTTGAAGTCATCTCATCGACAAGTGGATTATAGTGTTGTAATGAAGCACCTATGCCTTTAGTAGCTAATGCAGTCCAAATTGCAAATTGATGCATGGCATTTGTTTGAGTTGACCATATTGCAAAATTATCATAGTAGTTTGGCATTTGTTCTTGTAAACCACTTACAACATCTTGATCTTCATAAAACAAAATTGTACCGTATGAATGTTTGAAGTTATCAATTTTTTGTTCAGTTGGCTCGAAATCACGATTCTCTCCCATGACTTCTTTTAAAATTGCTTTTGTGTTATCCCAAAATTTATTATTGTTGTCATTTAACAAGAGAACAATTCTAGTTGATTGAGAATTAAATGATGAAGGAACATGTTTAACTGCATGTGCAATCATTGATTCTAATTCGTCATCGCTAATTGATATCGAATCTTTCAAATTATATATTGAACGTCTTTCTTCCATTGCATTGTCAAAAGTCATTGCTTTTTTATCTTTTTTAAATAAGCCCATAATTATTGCTCCTTCTTTAGTAAAGAATACTTAATAGACTAAGTATAAAATTTATACTCGTACTTGTAAAGCAATATTTACGAAAATTTCAAGAATATTAATATTCATTTTCAAATTCCAAATATAAATGCATTTTCAACGCATATTTATTATACTTAGATTAATACTTACATGAAAAAGGGAGGTGTCTCGTGAAATGTCATATCATTGGTTTAAGAAAATGTTACTTTCAACAAGTATTTTAATTTTAAGTAGTAGTAGTTTAGGGCTTGCAACGCACACAGTTGAAGCAAAGGATAACTTAAATGGAGAAAAACCAACTACTAATTTGAATCATAATATAACTTCACCATCAGTAAATAGTGAAATGAATAATAATGAGACTGGGACACCTCACGAATCAAATCAAACGGGTAATGAAGGAACAGGTTCGAATAGTCGTGATGCTAATCCTGATTCGAATAATGTGAAGCCAGACTCAAACAACCAAAACCCAAGTACAGATTCAAAACCAGACCCAAATAACCAAAACCCAAGTCCGAATCCTAAACCAGATCCAGATAACCCGAAACCAAAACCGGATCCAAAACCAGACCCAGATAAACCAAAGCCAAATCCGAATCCAAAACCAGACCCTAATAAGCCAAATCCTAACCCGTCACCAGATCCCGATCAACCTGGGGATTCCAATCATTCTGGTGGCTCGAAAAATGGGGGGACATGGAACCCAAATGCTTCAGATGGATCTAATCAAGGTCAATGGCAACCAAATGGGAATCAAGGAAACTCACAAAATCCTACTGGTAATGATTTTGTATCCCAACGATTTTTAGCCTTGGCAAATG
>NZ_JACYHC010000433.1:0-22766 GCF_017152085.1 Staphylococcus sp. EG-SA-2 | reverse complement strand
AGTTAACTGCCGAAGAAAGATTGTTACATGCAATCTTTGGTGAAAAAGCACGTGAAGTTAGAGATACTTCATTACGTGTACCTCACGGCGCTGGCGGTATCGTTCTTGATGTAAAAGTATTCAATCGTGAAGAAGGCGACGATACATTATCACCTGGTGTAAACCAATTAGTACGTGTATATATCGTTCAAAAACGTAAAATTCATGTTGGTGATAAGATGTGTGGTCGACATGGTAACAAAGGTGTCATTTCTAAGATTGTTCCTGAAGAAGATATGCCTTACTTACCAGATGGACGTCCGATCGATATCATGTTAAATCCTCTTGGTGTACCATCTCGTATGAACATCGGACAAGTATTAGAGCTACACTTAGGTATGGCTGCTAAAAATCTTGGTATTCACGTTGCATCACCAGTATTTGACGGTGCAAACGATGACGATGTATGGTCAACAATTGAAGAAGCTGGTATGGCTCGTGATGGTAAAACTGTACTTTATGATGGACGTACAGGTGAACCATTCGATAACCGTATTTCAGTAGGTGTAATGTACATGTTGAAACTTGCGCACATGGTTGATGATAAATTACATGCGCGTTCAACAGGACCATATTCACTTGTTACACAACAACCACTTGGCGGTAAAGCGCAATTCGGTGGACAACGTTTCGGTGAGATGGAGGTATGGGCACTTGAAGCATATGGTGCTGCATACACATTACAAGAAATCTTAACTTACAAATCCGATGATACAGTAGGACGTGTGAAAACATACGAGGCTATTGTTAAAGGTGAAAACATCTCTAGACCAAGTGTTCCAGAATCATTCCGAGTATTGATGAAAGAATTACAAAGTTTAGGTTTAGATGTAAAAGTTATGGATGAGCAAGATAATGAAATCGAAATGACAGACGTTGATGACGATGATGTTGTAGAACGCAAAGTAGATTTACAACAAAATGATGCTCCTGAAACACAAAAAGAAGTTACTGATTAATACGCAATTTACAAAACAGGCAAAAAGATACTAAGCTGAATTTTATTGATGATTCAGTTTAGTACTTTAAGCCATTTTAAATAAATGCAAATCAATCAAATAGCACAGCTAATCTAAATTGAAGGAGGTAGGCTCCTTGATTGATGTAAATAATTTCCATTATATGAAAATAGGATTGGCTTCACCTGAAAAAATCCGTTCTTGGTCTTTTGGTGAAGTTAAAAAACCTGAAACAATCAACTACCGTACATTAAAACCTGAAAAAGATGGTCTATTCTGTGAAAGAATTTTCGGACCTACAAAAGACTGGGAATGTAGTTGTGGTAAATACAAACGTGTTCGCTACAAAGGCATGGTCTGTGACAGATGTGGAGTTGAAGTAACTAAATCTAAAGTACGTCGTGAAAGAATGGGTCACATTGAACTTGCTGCTCCAGTTTCTCACATTTGGTATTTCAAAGGTATACCAAGTCGTATGGGATTATTACTTGACATGTCACCAAGAGCATTAGAAGAGGTTATTTACTTTGCTTCTTATGTTGTTGTAGATCCAGGTCCAACTGGTTTAGAAAAGAAAACTTTATTATCTGAAGCTGAATTCAGAGATTATTATGATAAATACCCAGGTCAATTCGTTGCAAAAATGGGTGCAGAAGGTATTAAAGATTTACTTGAAGAGATTGATCTTGACGAAGAACTTAAATTGTTACGCGATGAGTTGGAATCAGCTACTGGTCAAAGACTTACTCGTGCAATTAAACGTTTAGAAGTTGTTGAATCATTCCGTAATTCAGGTAACAAACCTTCATGGATGATTTTAGATGTACTTCCAATCATCCCACCAGAAATTCGTCCAATGGTTCAATTAGATGGTGGACGATTTGCAACAAGTGACTTAAACGACTTATACCGTCGTGTAATTAATCGAAATAATCGTTTGAAACGTTTATTAGATTTAGGTGCACCTGGTATCATCGTTCAAAACGAAAAACGTATGTTACAAGAAGCCGTTGACGCTTTAATTGATAATGGTCGTCGTGGTCGTCCAGTTACTGGCCCAGGTAACCGTCCATTAAAATCTTTATCTCATATGTTAAAAGGTAAACAAGGTCGTTTCCGTCAAAACTTACTTGGTAAACGTGTCGACTATTCAGGACGTTCAGTTATTGCAGTAGGTCCAAGCTTGAAAATGTACCAATGTGGTTTACCAAAAGAAATGGCACTTGAACTATTTAAACCATTCGTAATGAAAGAATTAGTTCAACGTGAAATTGCAACTAACATTAAAAATGCGAAGAGTAAAATCGAACGTATGGATGATGAAGTTTGGGACGTATTGGAAGAAGTAATTAGAGAACATCCTGTATTACTTAACCGTGCACCAACACTTCATAGACTTGGTATTCAAGCATTTGAACCAACTTTAGTTGAAGGTCGTGCGATTCGTCTACATCCACTTGTAACAACAGCTTATAATGCTGACTTTGACGGTGACCAAATGGCGGTTCACGTTCCTTTATCAAAAGAGGCACAAGCTGAAGCGAGAATGTTGATGTTAGCAGCACAAAACATCTTGAACCCTAAAGATGGTAAACCTGTAGTTACACCATCACAAGATATGGTACTTGGTAACTATTACCTTACTTTAGAAAGAAAAGATGCAGTAAATACAGGCGCAATCTTTAATAATACAAATGAAGTATTAAAAGCATATGCAAATGGCTTTGTACATTTACACACTAGAATTGGTGTACATGCAAGTTCGTTCAATAATCCAACATTTACTGAAGAACAAAACAAAAAGATTCTTGCTACGTCAGTAGGTAAAATTATATTCAATGAAATCATTCCAGATTCATTTGCTTATATTAATGAACCTACGCAAGAAAACTTAGAAAGAAAGACACCAAACAGATATTTCATCGATCCTACAACTTTAGGTGAAGGTGGATTAAAAGAATACTTTGAAAATGAAGAATTAATTGAACCTTTCAACAAAAAATTCTTAGGTAATATTATTGCAGAAGTATTCAACAGATTTAGCATCACTGATACATCAATGATGTTAGACCGTATGAAAGACTTAGGATTCAAATTCTCATCTAAAGCTGGTATTACAGTAGGTGTTGCTGATATCGTAGTATTACCTGATAAGCAACAAATACTTGATGAGCATGAAAAATTAGTCGACAGAATTACAAAACAATTCAACCGTGGTTTAATCACTGAAGAAGAAAGATATAATGCAGTTGTTGAAATTTGGACAGATGCAAAAGATCAAATTCAAGGTGAATTGATGCAATCACTTGATAAAACTAACCCAATCTTCATGATGAGTGATTCAGGTGCCCGTGGTAACGCATCTAACTTTACACAGTTAGCAGGTATGCGTGGATTGATGGCCGCACCATCTGGTAAGATTATCGAATTACCAATCACATCTTCATTCCGTGAAGGTTTAACAGTACTTGAATACTTCATCTCAACTCACGGTGCACGTAAAGGTCTTGCCGATACAGCACTTAAAACAGCTGACTCAGGATATCTTACTCGTCGTCTTGTTGACGTGGCACAAGATGTTATTGTTCGTGAAGAAGACTGTGGTACTGATAGAGGTTTATTAGTTTCTGATATTAAAGAAGGTACAGAAATGATTGAACCATTTATCGAACGTATTGAAGGTCGTTATTCTAAAGAAACAATTCGTCATCCTGAAACTGATGAAATAATCATTCGTCCTGATGAATTAATTACACCTGAAATTGCTAAGAAAATTACAGATGCTGGTATTGAACAAATGTATATTCGCTCAGCATTTACTTGTAACGCACGACATGGTGTTTGTGAAAAATGTTACGGTAAAAACCTTGCTACTGGTGAAAAAGTTGAAGTTGGTGAAGCAGTTGGTACAATTGCAGCCCAATCTATCGGTGAACCAGGTACACAGCTTACAATGCGTACATTCCATACAGGTGGGGTAGCAGGTAGCGATATCACACAAGGTCTTCCTCGTATTCAAGAGATTTTCGAAGCACGTAACCCTAAAGGTCAAGCGGTAATTACGGAAATCGAAGGTGTCGTAGAAGATATTAAATTAGCAAAAGATAGACAACAAGAAATTGTTGTTAAAGGTGCTAATGAAACAAGATCATACCTTGCTTCAGGTACTTCAAGAATTATTGTAGAAATCGGTCAACCAGTTCAACGTGGTGAAGTATTAACTGAAGGTTCTATTGAACCTAAGAATTACTTATCTGTTGCTGGATTAAACGCGACTGAAAGCTACTTATTAAAAGAAGTACAAAAAGTTTACCGTATGCAAGGTGTAGAAATCGACGATAAACACGTTGAGGTTATGGTTCGACAAATGTTACGTAAAGTTAGAATTATCGAAGCAGGTGATACGAAGTTATTACCAGGTTCATTAGTTGATATTCATAACTTTACAGATGCAAATAGAGAAGCATTTAAACACCGTAAGCGTCCTGCAACAGCTAAACCAGTATTACTTGGTATTACTAAAGCATCACTTGAAACAGAAAGTTTCTTATCTGCAGCATCATTCCAAGAAACAACAAGAGTTCTTACAGATGCAGCAATTAAAGGTAAGCGTGATGACTTATTAGGTCTTAAAGAAAACGTAATTATTGGTAAGTTAATTCCAGCTGGTACTGGTATGAGACGTTATAGCGACGTAAAATACGAAAAAACAGCTAAACCAGTTGCAGAAGTTGAATCTCAAACTGAAGTAACGGAATAACAAGTATATAACAGAGGCTAATGCTTTAGCCTCTTGTTATTTTTATGTAAATTATTTGATTTAATGTTGACGAATTCTCTTGTTCAATGTTAAAATATTAAAGGTTGATGCAAGCAGAACTTTGGAGGATAAATTATTGTCTAAGGAAAAAGTTGCACGCTTTAACAAACAACATTTTGTAGTTGGTCTTAAAGAAACGCTTAAAGCGTTAAAGAAAGATCAAGTTACATCTTTGATTATTGCTGAAGACGTTGAAGTATATTTAATGACTCGCGTGTTAAGCCAAATCAATCAGAAAAATATACCTGTATCTTTTTTCAAAAGCAAACATGCTTTGGGTAAACATGTAGGTATTAACGTCAATGCGACAATAGTAGCATTGATTAAATGAGAATTAGTAAGTGTTTTACTTACTAAATTTTATTTAACCTAAAAATGAACCACCTGGATGTGTGGGATTAAAAAGTGAAGAGAGGAGGACATATCACATGCCAACTATTAACCAATTAGTACGTAAACCAAGACAAAGCAAAATCAAAAAATCAGATTCTCCAGCTTTAAATAAAGGTTTCAACAGTAAAAAGAAAAAATTTACTGACTTAAACTCACCACAAAAACGTGGTGTATGTACTCGTGTAGGTACAATGACACCTAAAAAACCTAACTCAGCGTTACGTAAATATGCACGTGTGCGTTTATCAAACAACATCGAAATTAACGCATACATCCCTGGTATCGGACATAACTTACAAGAACACAGTGTTGTACTTGTACGTGGTGGACGTGTAAAAGACTTACCAGGTGTGCGTTACCATATTGTACGTGGAGCACTTGATACTTCAGGTGTTGACGGACGTAGACAAGGTCGTTCATTATACGGAACTAAGAAACCTAAAAACTAAGAATTTAGTTTTTAATTAAATCTTAAACTTAAAATATTTAATATAAGGAAGGGAGGATTTACATTATGCCTCGTAAAGGATCAGTACCTAAAAGAGACGTATTACCAGATCCAATTCATAACTCTAAGTTAGTAACTAAATTAATTAACAAAATTATGTTAGATGGTAAACGTGGAACAGCACAAAGAATTCTTTATTCAGCATTCGACCTAGTTGAACAACGCAGTGGTCGTGATGCATTAGAAGTATTCGAAGAAGCAATCAACAACATTATGCCAGTATTAGAAGTTAAAGCTCGTCGTGTAGGTGGTTCTAACTATCAAGTACCAGTAGAAGTTCGTCCAGAGCGTCGTACTACTTTAGGTTTACGTTGGTTAGTTAACTATGCACGTCTTCGTGGTGAAAAAACGATGGAAGATCGTTTAGCTAACGAAATTTTAGATGCAGCAAATAATACAGGTGGTGCCGTTAAGAAACGTGAGGACACTCACAAAATGGCTGAAGCAAACAAAGCATTTGCTCACTACCGTTGGTAAGATAAAAGCTTTTACCCTGAGTGTGTTCTATATTAATGAATTTTCATTAAGCGTTCATGCTTAGGGCATCGCCATATCTATCGTATTTATTCAGTAATATAAACTGGAAGGAGAAAAAATACATGGCTAGAGAATTTTCATTAGAAAAAACTCGTAATATCGGTATCATGGCTCACATTGATGCTGGTAAAACGACTACGACTGAACGTATTCTTTATTACACTGGCCGTATCCACAAAATTGGTGAAACACACGAAGGTGCTTCACAAATGGACTGGATGGAGCAAGAACAAGACCGTGGTATTACTATCACATCTGCTGCAACAACAGCAGCTTGGGAAGGTCACCGTGTAAACATTATCGATACACCTGGACACGTAGACTTCACTGTAGAAGTTGAACGTTCATTACGTGTACTTGACGGAGCAGTTACAGTACTTGATGCACAATCAGGTGTTGAACCACAAACTGAAACAGTTTGGCGTCAGGCTACAACTTATGGTGTTCCACGTATCGTATTTGTAAACAAAATGGACAAATTAGGTGCTAACTTCGAATACTCTGTAAGTACATTACATGATCGTTTACAAGCTAACGCTGCTCCAATCCAATTACCAATTGGTGCGGAAGACGAATTCGAAGCAATCATTGACTTAGTTGAAATGAAATGTTTCAAATATACAAATGATTTAGGTACTGAAATTGAAGAAATTGAAATTCCTGAAGACCACTTAGATAGAGCTGAAGAAGCTCGTGCTAGCTTAATCGAAGCAGTTGCAGAAACTAGCGACGAATTAATGGAAAAATATCTTGGTGACGAAGAAATTTCAGTTTCTGAATTAAAAGAAGCTATCCGCCAAGCTACTACTAACGTAGAATTCTACCCAGTACTTTGTGGTACAGCTTTCAAAAACAAAGGTGTTCAATTAATGCTTGACGCTGTAATTGATTACTTACCTTCACCACTAGACGTTAAACCAATTATTGGTCACCGTGCTAGCAACCCTGAAGAAGAAGTAATCGCGAAAGCAGACGATTCAGCTGAATTCGCTGCATTAGCGTTCAAAGTTATGACTGACCCTTATGTTGGTAAATTAACATTCTTCCGTGTGTATTCAGGTACAATGACATCTGGTTCATACGTTAAGAACTCTACTAAAGGTAAACGTGAACGTGTAGGTCGTTTATTACAAATGCACGCTAACTCACGTCAAGAAATCGATACTGTATACTCTGGAGATATCGCGGCTGCGGTAGGTCTTAAAGATACAGGTACTGGTGATACTTTATGTGGTGAGAAAAATGACATTATCTTGGAATCAATGGAATTCCCAGAGCCAGTTATTCACTTATCAGTAGAGCCAAAATCTAAAGCTGACCAAGATAAAATGACTCAAGCTTTAGTTAAATTACAAGAAGAAGACCCAACATTCCATGCACACACTGACGAAGAAACTGGACAAGTTATCATCGGTGGTATGGGTGAGCTTCACTTAGACATCTTAGTAGACCGTATGAAGAAAGAATTCAACGTTGAATGTAACGTAGGTGCTCCAATGGTTTCATATCGTGAAACATTCAAATCATCTGCACAAGTTCAAGGTAAATTCTCTCGTCAATCTGGTGGTCGTGGTCAATACGGTGATGTTCACATTGAATTCACACCAAACGAAACAGGCGCAGGTTTCGAATTCGAAAACGCTATCGTTGGTGGTGTAGTTCCTCGTGAATACATTCCATCAGTAGAAGCTGGTCTTAAAGATGCTATGGAAAATGGTGTCTTAGCAGGTTATCCTTTAATTGATGTTAAAGCTAAATTATATGATGGTTCATACCATGATGTCGATTCATCTGAAATGGCCTTCAAAATTGCTGCATCATTAGCACTTAAAGAAGCTGCTAAAAAATGTGATCCTGTAATCTTAGAACCAATGATGAAAGTAACTATTGAAATGCCTGAAGAGTACATGGGTGATATCATGGGTGACGTAACATCTCGTCGTGGACGTGTTGATGGTATGGAACCTCGTGGTAATGCACAAGTTGTTAATGCTTATGTACCACTTTCAGAAATGTTCGGTTATGCAACATCATTACGTTCAAACACTCAAGGTCGCGGTACTTACACTATGTACTTCGATCACTATGCTGAAGTTCCAAAATCAATCGCTGAAGATATTATCAAGAAAAATAAAGGTGAATAATATAACTTGTTTTGACTAGCTAGCCTAGGTTAAAATACAAGGTGAGCTTAAATGTAAGCTATCATCTTTATAGTTTGATTTTTTGGGGTGAATGCATTATAAAAGAATTGTAAAATTCTTTTTGCATCGCTATAAATAATTTCTCATGATGGTGAGAAACTATCATGAGAGATAAATTTAAATATTATTTTTAATTAGAATAGGAGAGATTTTATAATGGCAAAAGAAAAATTCGATCGTTCTAAAGAACATGCCAATATCGGTACTATCGGTCACGTTGACCATGGTAAAACAACATTAACAGCAGCAATCGCTACTGTATTAGCAAAAAATGGTGACTCAGTTGCACAATCATATGACATGATTGACAACGCTCCAGAAGAAAAAGAACGTGGTATCACAATCAATACTTCTCACATTGAGTACCAAACTGACAAACGTCACTACGCTCACGTTGACTGCCCAGGACACGCTGACTACGTTAAAAACATGATCACTGGTGCTGCTCAAATGGACGGCGGTATCTTAGTAGTATCTGCTGCTGACGGTCCAATGCCACAAACTCGTGAACACATTCTTTTATCACGTAACGTTGGTGTACCAGCATTAGTAGTATTCTTAAACAAAGTTGACATGGTTGACGATGAAGAATTATTAGAATTAGTAGAAATGGAAGTTCGTGACTTATTAAGCGAATATGACTTCCCAGGTGACGATGTACCTGTAATCGCTGGTTCAGCATTAAAAGCTTTAGAAGGCGATGCTCAATACGAAGAAAAAATCTTAGAATTAATGGAAGCTGTAGATACTTACATTCCAACTCCAGAACGTGATTCTGACAAACCATTCATGATGCCAGTTGAAGACGTATTCTCAATCACTGGTCGTGGTACTGTTGCTACAGGCCGTGTTGAACGTGGTCAAATCAAAGTTGGTGAAGAAGTTGAAATCATCGGTTTACATGACACATCTAAAACAACTGTTACAGGTGTTGAAATGTTCCGTAAATTATTAGACTACGCTGAAGCTGGTGACAACATTGGTGCATTATTACGTGGTGTTGCTCGTGAAGACGTACAACGTGGTCAAGTATTAGCTGCTCCTGGTTCAATTACACCACATACTGAATTTAAAGCAGAAGTATACGTATTATCAAAAGACGAAGGTGGACGTCACACTCCATTCTTCTCAAACTATCGTCCACAATTCTATTTCCGTACTACTGACGTAACTGGTGTTGTTCACTTACCAGAAGGTACTGAAATGGTAATGCCTGGTGATAACGTTGAAATGACAGTAGAATTAATCGCTCCAATCGCGATTGAAGACGGTACTCGTTTCTCAATCCGCGAAGGTGGACGTACTGTAGGATCAGGCGTTGTTACTGAAATCATTAAATAATTTCTAATTTCTTAGATTTTATATAAAAAGAAGATCCCTCAATCGAGGGGTCTTTTTTTAATGTGTAAATTTTGTAATGGCTATTCGATTTAGAAGAACAATAATTGATGAAAGACTGACTAATAAAACTTATAACTGATAATACTGTTTAAATAAAATTGTTGAGTCTTGGACATTGTAAAATGCTCCCTTCAAAGTTTTCATTTTTTCAATGTCTACTTTGAAGGGAGCATTTCATTAGTTTATGTCCCAGATTCATATCTTTCAATTAATTTAAATGCTTAATTTGTTTTAAATACTTGCTCTAATTCAATGATTTTTAAAAATACAGCTACAGCGTATTTTAATGATTTTTCATCAATATCAAATTTGGGATTATGGTGTGGCGCTGTAATACCTTTACTTTCATTACCACAACCAGTCAGAAAGAATGCACCTGGTCGTACTTTCAAATAATGTGAAAAATCTTCTCCAATCATCATTAAATCTGATTCATTAAAGCGTACATGTAAGTCATTTGTTGCTTCTTTAATAACTTGATATGCTTTCTCGTTATTATGGACAGGCAAATACCCTTTAATATAATTCAAATCATAGTTAATATCATTTGCTATTGCTAAACCTTGTAGAAGCTTATCCATTTTGTCCATTACATGATTCTGTATATCTGAATCGAAAGTTCTAACTGTACCTTTACAAAATGCTTGATCAGGAATAACGCTATCTGTGGTACCTGCTTGAATCATTCCAAATGAAAGTACAGCTTGTTTAACTGGATCGATCGTACGTGAAATTATTTTTTGTGCACTTAAAATGAACTCTGCCATGATTACTATTGGGTCAATGGTTTCATGAGGTTTGGCACCATGACCACCACGACCTTTAATTGTGACGCTAAATTCATCTGGAGAGGCCATGATTGCCCCCGCACGTGAATGAATAGTTCCAGTAGGATAACCACTCCATAAATGTGTACCGTAAATTCTATCTACATTTTCCAGACATCCAGCATCTATCATTTCTTGAGAACCACCTGGCATGATTTCTTCACCGTACTGGAATATTAATACAACATTACCTTCTAATAAATGTTTATGTTCATCTAAAATCTCTGCTACAGTAAGTAAAATTGCTGTATGACCATCATGCCCACACGCATGCATACATCCTGGATTTTTAGACTTATAAGGCACATCGTTTAATTCCTCGACAGGTAACGCATCAAAGTCAGCTCTTAATGCAATGGTAGGTCCTGTGCCCAAGCCTTTAAATGTGGCTTTGATACCATTGCGGCCGATAGGAGTTTCAATATCACAAGATAACTGGCTTAATTGGTTAACAATATAATCATGTGTTTGAAATTCTTCAAAAGATAACTCAGGATATTGGTGTAAATAACGTCTGAGTTGAATTGTTTTATTTTCTTTATTATTTGCTAGTTGGAACCAATCTAACACCCTTATCACTACTTTCTAAAATAATGTTTATAGTATAACATTTTATGAAATTATCGTACTAAATGATTGCTTTGAGATATTTTATCTATGAATGATAAGGCTTTCAAGTTATGTAGAATTACTGTATGATAAAGGTATTACCAAACAATACTTAAGGGGGATTATATACTGTGGTTCAATCATTACATGAGTTTTTAGAGGAAAATATAAATTATCTAAAAGAAAATGGTTTGTATAATGAAATAGATACAATTGAAGGTGCAAACGGACCAGAAATCAAAATCAATGGGAAATCATACATTAACTTATCTTCAAATAATTATTTAGGACTAGCAACAAATGAAGATTTGAAATCAGCTGCAAAAGCAGCTATTGATACACATGGTGTAGGTGCAGGCGCTGTTCGTACAATCAATGGTACATTAGATTTACACGACGAATTAGAAGAAACACTAGCAAAATTTAAAGGAACAGAAGCTGCAATAGCTTATCAGTCAGGATTTAATTGTAATATGGCTGCTATTTCAGCTGTCATGAATAAAAATGATGCTATTTTATCAGATGAGCTTAATCATGCATCAATTATTGATGGATGTCGCTTATCTAAAGCTAAAATTATTCGAGTTAACCATTCAGACATGGATGATTTACGTGCGAAAGCAAAAGAAGCAGTTGAATCAGGTCAATACAATAAAGTGATGTATATCACTGATGGCGTTTTTAGTATGGATGGTGATGTGGCTAAATTACCTGAAATTGTAGAAATTGCAGAAGAATTTGGTTTATTAACTTATGTTGACGACGCTCATGGTTCAGGTGTTATGGGTAAAGGCGCTGGTACGGTTAAACATTTTGGTTTACAAGATAAAATCGATTTCCAAATAGGTACGCTTTCTAAAGCAATTGGTGTCGTTGGCGGCTATGTAGCAGGTACAAAAGAGTTAATAGATTGGTTAAAAGCACAATCACGACCATTCTTATTCTCTACATCATTAGCACCTGGGGATACCAAAGCAATAACTGAAGCAGTTAAAAAGTTAATGGATTCAACTGAATTACATGATAAATTATGGGACAATGCACAATATTTAAAAAATGGATTGTCAAAATTAGGATATGATACAGGTGAGTCAGAAACTCCAATTACACCAGTAATTATTGGTGATGAAAAAACAACTCAAGAATTTAGTAAGCGTTTAAAAGACGAAGGTGTCTATGTGAAATCTATCGTTTTCCCAACAGTACCAAGAGGTACAGGACGTGTAAGAAATATGCCTACAGCTGCACATACAAAAGACATGTTAGATGAAGCAATTGCGGCTTATGAAAAAGTAGGAAAAGAAATGAAGTTGATTTAATATTTATTTATTTATTCCCACGGCAAATATTGTCGTGGGCTTTTTTTAATGTTTAGTTTATTAACAGTAAGTTCTTATAACAATGTTTAGTGCTCCCCAAAATTGAAGTTTGAATTTTAAAAGCATCTTGTAGAATTTAGTTGTATTTTTTACAAAGAAATTCATTTTGATTATTTTTGATAATGAGTATTTTAATAGTAATACATGTTTATAGTGTGTAGTATATGTCTATACTAGTAGTAACTATATAGAGAAAGTAGGAATAAACTATGTCACAAGATGTAAATGAATTAAGTAAGCAACCAACGCCAGATAAAGCAGAAGATAACGCATTTTTCCCATCACCATATTCCCTTAGTCAATATACAGCACCTAAAACAGATTTTGATGGTGTTGAACACAAAGGTGCCTATAAAGATGGTAAATGGAAAGTATTGATGATTGCTGCTGAAGAGAGATATGTATTATTGGAAAATGGAAAAATGTTCTCTACGGGTAATCATCCTGTTGAAATGTTATTACCTTTACATCATTTAATGGAAGCAGGTTTTGACGTTGATGTTGCGACATTATCTGGTTATCCAGTTAAATTAGAATTATGGGCTATGCCAACTGAAGACGAGGCAGTTATAAGTACTTATAATAAATTGAAAGAAAAATTAAAACAGCCAAAAAAATTAGCAGATGTGATTAAAAATGAATTAGGACCTGATTCAGACTATTTATCTGTCTTTATCCCAGGCGGACATGCTGCAGTTGTTGGTATTTCTGAAAGTGAGGACGTTCAACAAACATTAGATTGGGCATTAGACAATGACCGCTTTATAGTTACATTATGTCATGGACCAGCAGCACTACTTTCAGCAGGGCTTAACAGAGAAAAATCTCCATTAGAAGGATACTCTGTTTGTGTCTTCCCTGACTCATTAGATGAAGGTGCAAATATTGAAATAGGTTATTTACCTGGACGCTTGAAATGGTTAGTTGCTGATTTATTAACTAAACAAGGATTAAAAGTAGTTAACGACGATATGACAGGAAGAACGTTAAAAGATCGTAAATTATTAACAGGTGACAGTCCTTTAGCTTCAAATGAGTTAGGAAAATTAGCAGTTAATGAAATGTTAAATGCAATACAAAATAAATAATTAAATATTAATTAGAGGAGCCTCATATGTAAATGTATGAGGGCTCTTTTTTTTGGCAAAATTTAAGTGATACTTGTAAAATAGAACCTATTATGAGTATGATTTAAGAAAACGCTTGCAAAACTAATAACCGCAACTAGCGATATGGAGGAAACATGATGTCTTATAGCATTGGAATTGATTATGGAACTGCTTCAGGCCGTGTGTTTTTAATTAATACAACTAACGGTCAAGTAGTATCAAAATTTGTGAAACCATATACACATGGTGTCATTGAAAGTGAATTAAATGGTTTGAAAATACCACATACATATGCACTTCAAAATAGTAATGATTATTTAGAAATTATGGAAGAAGGAATATCATATATAGTACGTGAATCAAAAATAGATCCAGTCAATATAGTAGGTATTGGTATAGACTTTACTTCATCTACTATTATTTTTACTGACGAAAACCTTAACCCGGTACATAATTTAAAACAATTTAAAAACAATCCACATGCGTATGTGAAACTTTGGAAACATCATGGTGCATATAAAGAAGCAGAGAAATTATATCAAACTGCTATTGAAAATAATAATAAGTGGTTAGGCCATTATGGATATAATGTTAGTAGTGAATGGATGATTCCCAAAATAATGGAAGTCATGAATCGAGCACCAGAAATTATGGAAAAAACGGCTTATATTATGGAAGCGGGCGATTGGATTGTAAATAAATTAACTAATAAAAATGTACGCTCGAATTGTGGATTAGGTTTCAAAGCATTTTGGGAAGAAGAAACAGGGTTTCATTATGATTTATTTGATAAAATAGACCCCAAATTATCAAAAGTAATTCAAGATAAAGTATCTGCACCGGTTGTTAATATTGGTGAAGTAGTAGGGAAACTGGACGATAAAATGGCACAGAAATTAGGATTATCAAAAGAGACTATGGTAAGTCCTTTTATTATTGATGCCCATGCTAGTTTATTAGGTATTGGGTCTGAAAAAGATAAAGAAATGACTATGGTGATGGGAACAAGCACATGCCATCTTATGTTAAATGAAAAGCAACATCAAGTGCCAGGTATATCAGGTTCTGTAAAAGGAGCAATTATTCCAGAATTATTTGCTTATGAAGCGGGGCAATCAGCAGTAGGTGATTTGTTTGAGTATGTCGCTAAGCAAGCACCAAAGTCATATGTAGATGAAGCAGCAAATAGAAATATGACTGTATTTGAATTAATGAATGAAAAGATAAAACATCAAATGCCAGGTGAAAGTGGGCTCATTGCTCTTGATTGGCATAATGGAAATCGAAGTGTATTAAGTGATAGCAATTTAACAGGTTGTATCTTTGGATTAACTTTACAAACTAAGCATGAGGATATTTATAGAGCATATTTAGAAGCTACAGCATTTGGTACTAAGATGATTATGCAACAGTATCAAGATTGGCATATGGAAGTAGAAAAGGTATTTGCATGTGGCGGTATACCTAAAAAGAATGCTGTTATGATGGATATCTATGCGAATGTACTGAATAAAAAACTAATTGTTATGGATAGTGAGTATGCACCAGCAATAGGCGCAGCAATATTAGGTGCAGTCAGTGGTGGCGCACATAATTCAATTAATGATGCAGTTGATGCTATGAAAGAGCCAATTTTATACGAAATTAATCCAGAAGCGGAAAAAGTACAAAGGTATGAAACATTATTTAAAGCTTATAAGGCTTTACATGATATCCATGGTTATAAAAAAGCTAATATAATGAAAGATATCCAGAGTTTAAGAGTTGAGGGATAAAAAATTTAATTTGACAGTAATTAGCAATAATAAACGCTATAAATTACTAAAATCAATTAATACAACTAGAATTTCCATTTACAGAAACATCAGCAACATGTACATGTCATATATACAAGAAAGCGCTTTTATATTATAATTATTATGAAAATGAATATTATGTCCGCTTGTGACGGACTATAGCTATATAGAAGAGACAAAGGAGATATTTCTATGAAAAAAATTATGATTACTGGTGCATTAGGACAAATTGGTACAGAATTAGTTGTTAAGTGCAGAGAAATTTATGGGACAGATAATGTTCTTGCTACAGATATTAGGGAACCTGAAGCAGACTCACCTGTACAAAATGGACCATTTGAAATTTTAGACGTAACAGATCGTGACCGCATGTTTGAGTTAGTTAGGGACTTTGAAGCGGATAGTCTAATGCATATGGCAGCATTATTATCAGCAACTGCAGAGAAAAATCCAATTCTAGCTTGGGATTTAAATATGGGTGGATTAATGAATGCATTAGAAGCTGCAAGAACTTATAATTTGCACTTTTTCACACCAAGTTCAATTGGTGCATTTGGAGACTCAACTCCTAAAGTTAATACGCCACAAGTAACGATTCAGCAACCTACGACAATGTATGGTGTAAATAAAGTAGCTGGAGAATTATTGTGTCAATACTATTTCAAACGTTTTGGTGTAGATACAAGAAGTGTTAGATTCCCAGGTTTAATCTCGCATGTTAAAGAGCCAGGTGGCGGTACTACAGACTATGCTGTTGAAATATACTTCAAAGCAGTAAGAGAGGGTCATTATACAAGCTTCATAGATAAAGGCACGTATATGGATATGATGTATATGGATGATGCAATTGAAGCAATTATTAAACTTATGGAAGCAGACGACGCTAAATTAGAAACTAGAAACGGTTATAATTTGAGCGCAATGAGTTTTGATCCAGAGATGGTAAAAGAAGCAATTCAAGAATACTATCCAAATTTTACATTAGATTATGATGTTGATCCTATTAGACAAGGTATCGCTAATAGTTGGCCGGATTCTATTGATACAAGCTGTTCACGTGGCGAATGGGGATTTGATCCTAAATATGATTTAGCGAGCATGACTAAATTAATGTTAGAAGCTATTGAACAAAAAGATACTGTTAAAAATAATAACTAATCATTTCCATTCACTTTAATACACGGAATGATATTTTAAATTACTCTTTATTTTAATAAACTAGTGCATGAATTCTAATATTATTCATTATACATATTGAATTCGCGAGCTTAGTTCATTTTAAAGTAAAGAGTTTTTTGTATGTAAAGTATATTAGTAAAACACAGATTACTTGTCTCTGTGAAATTAATACGTTTATACTAAAAGATATAGTCTTTCTAGAAAATCTGTTAATTAATTTTGAATTTTTAGAAAATTTATTGAACAGCAAAATATGGATTGTTATAATTTAAGTTAAACAAATTCTTATACAATATTATTAGGAGGCAATCACCATGTCACAAGCAGTTAAAGTTGAACGACGAGAAACATTAAAACAAAAACCAAATACATCTCAACTAGGTTTTGGTAAATATTTTACTGATTATATGTTGAGTTATGATTATGATGCAGATAAAGGATGGCATGATTTGAAGATAGTACCTTATGGTCCTATTGAAATTTCACCTGCTGCACAAGGTGTTCATTATGGTCAATCGGTATTCGAAGGATTAAAAGCATATAAAAGAGATGGGGAAGTTGCACTTTTCCGTCCTGAAGAAAATTTTAAGCGTCTTAATAACTCGTTAGCACGATTAGAAATGCCTCAAGTAGACGAAGCAGAATTGTTAGAGGGGCTAAAACAATTAGTTGATATAGAAAGAGATTGGATTCCTGAAGGGGAAGGTCAATCATTATATATTCGTCCATTTGTTTTTGCAACAGAAGGGGCACTTGGCGTTGGTGCATCACATCAGTATAAATTATTAATTATTTTATCTCCTTCAGGTGCATATTATGGTGGTGAGACTTTAAAACCAACTAAAATCTATGTAGAAGATGAATATGTGCGTGCTGTTCGTGGCGGTGTAGGCTTTGCAAAAGTTGCAGGTAACTATGCGGCAAGTTTATTAGCACAAACAAATGCAAATAAATTAGGTTATGACCAAGTATTATGGCTTGATGGTGTTGAACAGAAATATATCGAAGAAGTTGGTAGCATGAATATTTTCTTCGTTGAAAATGGAAAAGTAATTACACCAGAGTTGAATGGCAGTATTTTACCTGGTATTACACGTAAATCTATTATCGAATTAGCTAAAAACTTAGGATATGAAGTCGAAGAGCGCCGCGTTTCAATCGATGAATTATTCGAATCATATGATAAAGGTGAGTTAACAGAAGTATTTGGTAGTGGTACTGCAGCAGTTATTTCACCTGTGGGTACATTGAGATACGAAGATCGTGAAATCGTTATTAATAATAATGAGACTGGTGAAATTACTCAAAAATTATACGACGTCTATACTGGTATTCAAAATGGTACTTTAGAAGATAAAAATGGTTGGAGAGTCGTTGTACCAAAATATTAATAAAAATTGAATATAATCATGAAAACAATATGTAAAAGTTAATCATGACTAAAATCCCTTTCAATGAAGCGAAGCATGGTAATAAATTAAGTTTACAATGTTTATTGTTAAGTATTGAAGGGGATTTCACTTATTATTATATTTAATTCAATATTTAAATAGAACAATACTACGAGTTCATTTTCAGGGGATAACGAATATCATAGAATCAGCATAATACGAAATAAATAAATAGGAGTATTGATATCAATGGAATGGATATTATTTGATAAAGATGGTACGTTAATTGAATTTGATAGAAGTTGGGAAAAAATAGGGGTACGATTTGTACAATCATTGCTTGAGACTTTCCCAGTACATAATAAAGAAGCTGCTTTAAGACAACTCGGTGTCATTAAAGAATCTATTGATCCAAAATCAGTGATGGGTTCAGGATCTTTACAACAAATTATCCAGGCATTTAATGATGTGACGGGACAAGATACAACCGACTGGTCCAAGTCAACAAGTCAAAAGCTGGTAGATGAACGTATTCCTGAAATTAATTGGGTAGAAGGTGTTAAAGAAGCACTTATCGATTTGAAAGCAAAAGGCTATCAACTTGGTATTGTTACGAGTGATACTAAAAAAGGTGTAGAACAATTTTTAGCACATACCAATGCTATCTCGTTGTTCGATTTGATCATTTCTACCGAAGCGGATGCCTATGAGAAGCCAAATCCTAAAGTATTATCGCCTTTATTTGAGCAATATAATGTAGATCCTCAGAAAGTAGCTATAGTAGGAGACACTGCTAATGATATGAAGACAGCAAGTAATGCAAATTTAGGTATGGCAATAGGTGTATTAACAGGTATTGCAACAAAAGAAGAATTACATGAAGCTGATATTATTTTAAATAGTGCGGCAGATATTTTAGAAGCTTTAAATTAAAAAGAAAGACATAGTGTATATGTGAATTAATGTATTCGATAGAATTGATAATGTAATCGATGATATCTATGGAATATACATTGAATATAAACATATACGCTATGTCTTTAGTCTTTTATCGTGTATCTACTTGTCGATATGTTTGAATAATTCGAGCAATTTTGTCTATCATAGGATTTAAAGATTCGGGGTCCTTATGGATATCATATTCATTAATATTGATACGTACAACTGGACATGCATTAAAGCTATTAATCCAATCGTCATAGCGTTTAAATAGCTTTTTCCAGTATTCAGGGTCTGTATTAATTTCCATTTCGCGACCACGTTCAATAATACGATCAATGACCTCATCATAGTTACATTCTAAATAAATCATTACATCTGGTTTAGGAAAATAAGGTGTCATGACCATGGCATTAAATAAGTCTGAATATGTTTTGAAATCTTCTTTACTCATTGTGCCTTCTTCTTCATGCATTTTTGCAAAAATATCAACATCTTCATAAATTGATCGATCTTGGACAAAGCCACCACCATATTCAAACATACGCTTTTGTTCTTTAAAACGTTCAGCTAAGAAGTAAATTTGCAAATGGAAACTCCATCGTTCAAAATCGCTATAAAATTTATCTAAATATGGATTATGTTCGACATTTTCAAAAGACGTTTTAAAGTTTAATTTATCTGCAAGTGCTTGCGTTAGTGTTGATTTTCCAACACCAACTGTACCTGCAATGGTTATAATGGCATTTTGTGGAATACCGTAATTATTCATTGGTAATATCTCCTATCATAGGTAATATAATATGTAATATATCTTCGTAATCTTGTTCATTTTTAAGAAAATCAATAGAAGTTGTATCGATTAAAACTACATTTGAACCATTACTTTGTAAGGACTCATAATACTCACGATAATCTTTTTTTAACTTTAACAGATATTCATCTTCTATTTGATGCTCAAAACTACGGTTACGTTTAGCAATTCTAGATTTTAACACATCAAGGTCTGCATCTAAAAAGATAATCATATTCGGCATAATCATATCTTCAGTTAAAATATCATAAATTTTACTGAATTTCTGAAATTCAACAGGACTCAAAGTATTTTTAGCAAATATCTTATTTTTATGTATATGATAATCACTAACTACACCTTGATTTAGTTGTGTTACATCTTGAAATTGCTTATATCTATTGCATAAAAAGAACATTTCAGTTTGAAAACTCCATTTAGAGATATCTTCATAAAAGTCTGATAAAAATGGATTTTCTGTGATGATTTCTTTTTCTTCATAAAAATCTAAAGTTTGACTTAATTTGTGTGCAAGTGAAGATTTACCTACGCCAATAGGACCTTCAATTGCTATAAAAGGTTTGTTCATATTCACATCTCCAAATGTTAAAATAGACATTGAGTATTGTACCATAAGTGAGGTATCTGGACATAAATGACAAATGATATATATTTTATGACATTAGCGATTGAAGAAGCTAAAAAAGCAGCTCAACTAGGCGAAGTACCTATAGGTGCTATCATCACTAAAGATGATGAAGTTATCGCTAGAGCACATAATTTAAGAGAAACACTACAACAACCAACGGCGCATGCTGAACATATTGCAATTGAACGTGCAGCCAAAGTGTTAGGTAGTTGGCGTTTAGAAGGTTGCACATTATATGTAACCTTAGAACCATGTGTCATGTGCGCAGGAACAATTGTAATGAGTCGCATTCCAAGAGTCGTCTATGGCGCAGATGATCCTAAAGGTGGTTGTAGTGGCAGTTTAATGAATTTATTGCAACAATCTAATTTTAATCATCGTGCAATTGTTGATAAAGGTGTACTTAAAGAAGCATGTAGCACATTATTAACAACATTTTTTAAAAACTTAAGAGCCAATAAGAAATCCACCAATTAGACGATAGTACATACTAATTAAAATTTGTTAGAATTACATTATATGATAAATTAATGACAATATAAATGTTAATAGAAAAGTATGTGCGCTGAGTATATATTCTTATTTAAGAACAAGATTTTAAATTTACGAAACGAGGTAACATAATGATAAAACTAATAGCCACTGATATGGATGGCACGCTACTTAATGCAGCACATGAAATTTCTCAACCTAATATTGATGCGATTAAATACGCTCAAGAACAAGGGATAACGGTTGTTATCGCGACAGGTCGAGCATTTTATGAAGCACAAGCACCAGTTGCTGACACAGATTTAACAGTACCATATATTTGTTTGAATGGTGCTGAAGTACGTGATGAAACTTTCAATGTAATGAGCACTTCACACCTTAATAAATCGTTAGTACACAAAATTACAAATGTTTTAAAAGATGCAGGTATTTATTATCAAGTATACACGAGTCGTGCGATTTATACTGAAGATCCACAAAGAGATTTAGACATTTACATAGATATTGCTGAGCGTGCAGGTCAACATGCAAACGTTGAGCGTATTAAAAATGGTATTCAAAGACGCATAGATAATGGTACGTTGAAAGTTGTTGATAATTATGATGCTATTGAAAACATACCTGGTGAATTAATTATGAAAATATTAGCATTTGATGGAAATTTAGAAAAAATTGACAAAGCTAGTAAAATTTTAGCTGAATCTCCGAATTTAGCTATATCATCATCTTCGAGAGGAAATATAGAAATAACGCATTCAGATGCACAAAAAGGTATTGCGCTAGAAACAATTGCCGAAAGATTAGGGATTGAAATGAAAGATGTCATGGCAATAGGTGACAATTTAAATGACTTATCAATGTTAGAGAAAGTTGGCTATCCAGTTGCGATGGAAAATGGTGCAGAAGAAGTTAAAAAAATAGCGAAATATGTCACAGATACGAATGAAAATAGTGGTGTTGGAAAAGCTATTATGAAATTATTACGTGAACAACAAGTTTAATAAAAAAAAGAGGGGTCAAATATGAAAGGATTAATTATTATTGGCAGTGCACAAGTGAATTCACATACAAGTGCACTAGCAAGATACTTAACTGAGCATTTTAAAACACATGATATTGAAGCGGAAATATTCGATTTAGCAGAAAAACCGTTAAATCAATTAGATTTTTCAGGAACAACACCGTCTATTGATGAAATCAAACAAAATATGAAAGATTTAAAAGAGAAAGCAATGGCGGCGGACTTTTTAATATTAGGAACGCCAAACTATCATGGTTCATATTCTGGAATATTGAAAAATGCATTAGATCATCTAAATATGGATTATTTTAAAATGAAACCTGTAGGCTTAATAGGAAATAGTGGTGGTATTGTTAGTTCAGAGCCATTGTCACATTTAAGAGTAATCGTCAGAAGTTTACTAGGCATTGCTGTACCAACTCAAATAGCAACACATGATTCTGATTTTGCTAAAAATGAAGATGGTTCATATTACTTAAATGATAGTGAATTCCAATTACGAGCAAGATTATTTGTCGATCAAATTGTATCTTTTGTGAATAATAGTCCATATGAACATTTAAAATAATATTAAAAAATATGTAAATATACATTAAAAATAGGTATGTAGCTTAAGGTATTTCGGTTCTCCACCAAATGTGGTGGGTATATAATTTAAAGAACTATTTTAAATTACAACTTTTAGAGTTTTTATTATTAGGCGGCCAGTCCATTATTGGGC
>NZ_JACYHC010000432.1:0-5621 GCF_017152085.1 Staphylococcus sp. EG-SA-2 | reverse complement strand
TTCAGTGTAAAATGTACTTGGGTCATGTAAAAGTCCTCCTGGGTATGTTTTTGTCGTTAAAAACATTGTACCGTAAAAGGACTGTTATATGGCCTTTTTACTTTTACACAATTATACGGACTTTATCCTATTTTCCAATAGGTAAATAAAAAGTATAGTTATTTTTAAAATATTATTTGTAGAATGCTAAAGTTTATTAATTCAAACGAGTGAGCATATATAGGGATGTATAGTATTAATATGAAAAGAATATTTACATACTAAAAACTCTTAAAGTTGTATAATTCGTTAATATTTTTAGAATCAGATATCAAAAAAATGTGCAAAATCACTTTTGCACATTTACAAATACTAGTTTTCTGATAAGATTAATAATAACACTTTAAATAGCGCTTAATAAATGAAGGGGGCAAGTCTTATGACGTTTTACAATTTCATCATGGGTTTTCAAAATGATAACACACCATTTGGTATATTGGCCGAACACGTTAGTGAAGATAAAGCATTCCCTCGATTAGAAGAAAGACACCAAGTAATTAGAGCATATGTGATGTCTAATTACACAGATCATCAATTAATTGAAACTACAAATAGAGCTATTAGCTTATATATGGCAAATTAATTTGAGTAGTACCAATTATGATGTATTAGTGCATCCCAAATATCTTTTGTTTTAAAGTTTATTTCATCATTTCTTATCGAAAATGGTGTAATAATGTCTTTATCTAACCAAGTGTTGATAAGTTCATTTGGTACACCATCTAACAACATTTCACTTTTACTAATTATAAAACATTCCCAGTCAAGTGAAACATTTTGTGGATTCACATAATTACATTGATTATGATGATCCATAAACACTCACTCCTTTAAAATTCTGTACTCTTCATTGCGTTTTACCCCGTCACATTATCTTTTAAACTAAAATCATCATTACTTATGAAAAAAATGTACATCAAAAGCAAAGGTTTTCGCTACCGAAAAAGTTTAAATAATGGTTTAATATATTTGGTACTCATTTTAATAAAAAGAGAATACATTTTGAGCTATCAATACTTTTTATTGAAGAGGTGTTATTGTTGGCTAAAACGTTATATTTAATGCGCCACGGACAAACTTTGTTTAATTTTAAGGGACTAATTCAGGGATTTGGAGATTCGCCGCTAACAGAACTTGGAATTGCTCAAGCTCAAAAGGCACGTAGTTATTATGAAACTAAGGGGATAAACTTCGATTTATATGCATCATCAACGCAAGAACGCGCAAGTGACACACTTGAAAATGTTGCACCTAACCAATCGTATCAACGTTTTAAGGGACTGAAGGAATGGCATTTTGGAATATTTGAAGGTGAGTCAGTCTATCTATTTGATAATCTATACAAGCCTGAGGACTTATTCGGAGATCGAATTGTTCCTTTCAAAGGAGAGGCAAGGCAACAAGTTGAAGAACGCATTGTGAAAACTTTACATGACATTATGTCTCAAACAAAGAATAATGCATTAGTCGTGAGTCATGGAACAATAATGGGAGTATTTTTAAGATATTGCCTTAAACTAGATGAAGCATTAAAGCATAATATCGGTAATTGTAATATCCTGAAATTTGAATATGACAATGGAACATTTAAATTTGTTGAGTTAATTGATCCAAATTTATAATAAATAAAGCGTTATACATAGACACAAGTATGTCTTTTGTATAACGCTTTTAAAATACAACTACATAACGCTTTAGAATAATAATTGAATAAGTTTTTGTAATATCATTAGAGCAACAATAATAATTATTATGCTTGATATTTTATTGATTATTGTTAATAATTTTCCAGTTTTATCAATTGATCCAACCATTTTTCCTAAAATTGCGAGTAAAAAGAACCATAACCATGAAACGCTAATACAAGCGATTGTAAACGCAATTTTATTGCTGCCACTATATAATGCAGCACTACTACCAATTACACCAATTGTATCTAAAATAGCATGTGGATTGAGTAATGAAACTGATAAAGCAAAACTTACTTGTTTCATTGGAGATATAATTTGAGCTTCTCCATCTGTTGAGGGTTTATCATGCCAAATGGTCCAAGCCATATACATCAAGAAAATTAAACCAACTATATAAATAATTGCTTGAAGTACAGGTAAAGACATAATAATGATAGATACTCCTACCACTGCAATAATAATAAGTAAGCTGTCTGACAACCCGGCTGTAATTATTGCAGGCAATACATATCTATATTTTGGTTGATTAGCTCCTTGGTTAAAAATAAATACATTTTGTGCACCTAAAGGTAAAATTAGACCAATCGCTAAGATAAATCCATGAATAATTGCGGTTACCATTAAGTTTTGACACCCCTAAAACATAGAATATTCTGAAAAAACTTATTGTTATCATATCAAATAAAAAACAACTACTCAATAGTAGAGTAGTTGTATGAAAAATAGAACCTATATGATTTGAATTTATGAGAAATGTAGAATATATAAAACTGTATTACTTATTAATCAAATCATAAAAAAGCCAATGTTCATCGAAATAGGTATTTCCGATTTTAATTGCATTTTTCTCAAAACCAAGAATGTCGAATCCTAGTGCACTATAGAAAACTTTAGCACCTATGTTGTTTGACACAATTGATGTAAGTAAAGATTCGTAATTGTTCTGCCGTGCATAATTAATAATGAAATTAATGAGCTCGCTATTAATCGATTTATCGTTATTAGTAACAAAGTTGTATTTAATTAATGATTTATGTTCTTTTCCAACGTATCGAATTTGTTCTAAGGCAGCTGTTGCGATAAGTGTTTCGTTTTCATAACAGCCAAATACAATACATTTCGGTGAACCTTGATTTAAAATGTCATGTATTAAGGTGTCAGTCATTGTTTGACTATAATGTGAATCTTGAGTGAATTCTTCATTGACTGTCGAAACAAGTCTCTTATACTCATTAAAATCATTATTCGTTAATGTTTTAATTTCAATCATTACTGACCTCCTTAATCATTATTAAGAAAGATTTTGTACTAAAAAAATTTCTTAATTACATATTAAAATGTTTATTAAAATTTTGCAATCACTGATTTATATGCACATTCTTGTAAATGGATTATCAATTTAATTATATTTATTTTTAAGTTCAGGAAATTATGGAATTGGTTATTGGTCGACACTGGACTTTTATTTGTAGACGGTATGCGAAGAAGTCAAGCCAGTATTGGAACCGGTCACATTTATGATGACTAAGGGACAATCATTTTCAGTTAAATATTGCCAGAAATTTCAGTCACGAATAGAAAAAATAACCAACCAAAAATTTTTGGTTGGCAAATTTGAATTTTATGTGAATTTTATTAATAACGTTGAATAATCTCTTTAAGTTAATGCTAATCTACAACATTTACATTTAAATCGACATTAATATTTCCTTGAGTCGCTTTTGAATATGGACAAAATTCATGAGCCATTTGTAAATATTTTTCAGCTTCTTCTTGAGATATAACATTTTTAATTGTCGCATCAATTGAAACACTTAATTTAGGACTTTCTGAGTCTGAATCATCTTCTAGTCTCACTGTTAGTGTTACTTCTGGATGAGCATCACGCACTTTGTTTTGCTTTAAAATTAGGTCGAAAGCACCGTTGAAGCAAGATGCATAACCTGCTGCAAATAATTGTTCGGGGTTAGTAGCTTTACCATCTGCTTGAGCAGGCGGAACGATATCAATATCTAACGCTCGATCATCAGTATAAACATGTCCTTTACGTCCGCCAACATTCGTCGCTTTAGTTTCATAATGTATTGCCATTCTTATAACCTCCTAATTTAAAATACATTTATGCTTTACCCATTCGAAAATACCTTAATCATTTTCATTTATAGCATTGTTTGATTGAAGGATAAAAAGTTGTTGTTTACAATAAAAATAATGAGTATCTGAAATGAGGGATTTACTATGACACATGTGGAAGTAGTAGCGACTATCGCGCCACAATTATCTATCGAAGAAACTTTAATTCAAAAAATTAATCATCGTATTGATGCAATAGACGTATTAGAATTACGAATTGATCAAATTGAAAATGTCACAGTTGATCAAGTGGCAGAAATGATTACAAAGCTGAAGGTTATGCAAGATTCATTCAAATTATTAGTTACGTATCGTACAAAGTTACAAGGTGGCTATGGGCAATTTATAAATGACTTGTATCTTAATTTAATATCAGACTTAGCAAATATCAATGGCATAGATATGATTGATATAGAATGGCAAGCAGATATTGACATTGAAAAACATCAACGAATCATTACACACTTGCAACAGTATAATAAAGAGGTGGTTATATCACATCATAATTTCGAAAGTACGCCTCCATTAGATGAATTGCAATTTATATTTTTTAAAATGCAAAAATTCAACCCAGAATACGTTAAATTAGCAGTAATGCCACATAATAAAAATGATGTGTTAAATTTATTGCAGGCAATGTCTACATTTTCAGATACTATGGACTGCAAAGTTGTTGGTATTTCAATGTCTAAACTTGGACTAATAAGTAGAACGGCTCAAGGCGTTTTTGGTGGTGCATTGACTTATGGTTGTATCGGAGAACCACAAGCTCCAGGACAGATTGATGTTACTGATTTAAAAGCACAAGTGACTTTATACTAATAAAATGAATTAGGTTGCTTTTGTGTAAGTGCTGTCTTATAATTGAGAAGTATTATCATTGTTCGTGGAGGAGCGATTTTAGATGGAATTACAACAAGCAATAGCTAATAGAAGAAGTGTGAAAAAATTTAAAAGAGATATGCACATAGATGACGCATTGCTATATCAAGCAATTGAGAAAGCTGCTGATGCTCCAAATCACGGAATGAGGGAACCATGGAGAGTTGTGCATGTTCCGAAAGACAGATTAGGAGATATGAGTAAGGATATTTCTAAATTTGCATTTCCTAATGAATTAGATAAGCAACAATGTCATTATGATGCAGTAACGAAACTAGGTGGCATGTTATTGCTTATTTTAAAAACAGATCCAAGACAACGTCAAAATGATGAAAACTACTTTGCATTTGGTGCATATGCACAAAATCTTATGTTGTTACTTTATGAAGCGGGGATAGGTACATGTTGGAAATCGCCATTATATATCTATGATCCTAAAGTAAGAAAAACACTTGGTATAAAGAAAGATGAAGTTCTTGCTGGATTCTTATATTTAACGGATTTAGAAGAAGATATGCCTAAAGCACCACGTAAAAATAGAAACTTAATTACATTATATTAATATGTATAATTATAGAAAACATTAATAAAAGCTGAGACATGAATTGATGGACATCTATCGAGTTAGAGATTTAATCTAATTTACTAGAGTCGGTACAATCACAGTCTCAGCTTTTTATTGTGAAGTATATACACATTTGTATTTTAGTATTTATTTAAAAGTTTCTGCTAAAAATGATTCAACTTGTTCAGGTGACTTAGCATTTGCTGAATGAAGGTGTGCAATTTTGTCGCCGTTTTTAAATACTAGCAAGCTAGGGATACCCATAACTTCATTTTCAACAACTACATCTTCTAATTCATCACGATTAACAG
>NZ_JACYHC010000431.1:0-5622 GCF_017152085.1 Staphylococcus sp. EG-SA-2 | reverse complement strand
GCTGGCGCCTGACTTTTCAAAACTTTTGTTTAATGGGTTACTACGAGTAGTTTCTTGTTTTTTGTTTTTATCTACCATAAAATTCTCACCACCATTCAACGTCTACACTAGTAGGCGTTTTTTGATTTTTTTTAATCCTTTTTCTCGTCACGCTATATAGGTACTTTTAATCGTAATTAAAGCCAAGTTTATTTAAAATCTCTAAATAATCTGACGACTTTGCCCGTAATGTTTACGTCATTTATTTTTGACATTGGGTAGCTTCTATCTTTAATGGTAACGTAATTAGATAATCGCTTTAGGGTAAATGTGTCATCTGAGTTAAATATAATTTCACAAAAATATTCATCAGTCGCAGTTCCGTTTTCAGGACAGTAAACAGTAATTATATCTCTGTCAAAGATAAAGTCCATTACATCATCATCCTGATCTAAAATGTAGCAAACAGTCATATCTTCATTTTCAACTCTTCTTGCGCTATTTATAGTAGTTATTGGTTGTGCAACTAATTTGCCTTTTGCCTCTGTGTATCTTTTTGGAAATTCCACATAATTCATTAAATCGATTGTTTTATTTGTTTCCATATTAGCTCTTCTTTCTTATATTGTTTTATTAGTTAATATTGGCTCCTGGTACTGCGCTAGCACCAGCTCTTGCTTCCTCTTCTTTTCCTTTTTTGTACTCTTCAAAAGCTTTAGCCTGTTCATCTTTAGTCCAGCCAGGCGAAACGACATACTCATCATTTAAATTAGTATTTTGTGAATCGTTTTCATTTATATTTGCAGGAGTATTATTAGATGGATCTGAATTATTATTAAGTTGATTGTTTTGTGATTGGTTTTGATTGTTTGAATTATTTTGTATGCTATTATTAGGTGGATTTTTATCTTCAACTTTTTTCATTTTTTCTTGTTGCGTTTTTGGTTTGCTATCTTTGTGTTTTTGTGTTTGTGACTTTTTATTTTCTTCTTTTTTTGGTTTTTCTTTTTCACCACAAGCTGTTAAAGCTAATGTACTTACTAGTAGCAGTCCGATTACTTTTTTCATATGTATCTCTCCTTTGTTTATATTTCCTTATATTTAAAAACTCTCAACGGCTCAAACGTAATAGAATACTCGCCATAGTGAGTTCCAATACCATATATCTTTTTATATTGTTCTATAGCTTCTAGTATGTATGATTCACTCAACTGCAGATACTCTGACAACTCGTACAAATTACGAACACCGTAGTTGTGAGCTTCTACAATTTCATGTAGCGGTACAGCTGAAGTAAAACCATGTCTACGTGCATAATTTTCAAATTTTCTATTAATCCATTTTGTTTGGTCTAAAATGTTGCCATACGTCAACTTGTGGTGGGCAAGTTCCTCATATAACACTTCTGCTTTACGTACTTCTGATAAATTACGCCTTATATAAATTTTTCCGTTCATATAGCATCCAGGTTGGAAATTTGGAAGCTGGTCAGTTTCTTCTATCTTTATTTTTTCGTTATTTATGCAAAGTTCTTCGTATAATCCCAATATAAACACCCTTTATTTGTCTCTATTTCTAACCCATTCAATGAATCTATTTACTTCTTCAATCTCTTCTTCAGTTAATCCCTCCTTATCAAAATGAGCAGCAATTGTTTCTTGATGTATATCTTTTTTTGATTCAGTAATTCTTGATTTCGGTACATTGAAGTAATCTGCAAGTTGTTGAATTCTTTTAATTCGTGGATATTTAGTTTGTTGAATCCAATTGGAGACTGTAGGTTGAGAAACTCCAATAGCTTCAGCAAGTTCTCTCTGATCAATATTTTTATCATTCATAAGTTCTTGAAGGTTTTCAGATAAAATTTTTCTGACTTTATTATTCTCCATAGTTGTCTCCTTTAATATTACTTAATGTAATATTAACTTACCATAACCGACATTACTTTACAATACTTTTTATAACTTTTTATGAAGAAATATAACTTTATCTGTTGACAAGTAATACAAAGTAATATAAAGTTATACGTGTGAAAGGGAGGTGGACGACATGCCGGAACAATTATCCGTAAGAAAATGGAGACTTGTAAGGGACTTGAAACAGCAAGAAGTAGCAGATATATTGGGCGTCAATGCAAAGACAGTTGGTCATTGGGAAAAGGATGACACTAATTTAAGTAATGTTACAGTTTACGCTTTAGCAAAGTTATATGATATTGAGGTAGACCAGATAAAGGTCTAAATTTTTTGACCTTCGTATAACTTTTTATAACTTTTAGGTAATGTAACAAATGGACATAAACAACTTAAAAGGAGGAACAACAAATGAACGAAGAAAAATTAAAGATGATTCTCTTACTTCTTGAAGATATACCAAGAGACGAATGGAATCGATTAGTAAATGAAGTAAATAATCAATACAGTTACCAAGCTGACAAGGTAGGACTTGCCAGTGATAACTGTCAACAAATAGCAAATAACTATAAGCACTATGGATTTTAAGATGGATAAGGACTATCGTTATTCTTTTCACCTTTAACGTTAATGTCGAAATACAAAACATGATCTAAACTGACAACTCTATCTTTTGGATGAATGATGTGTAGAGTTTTGCTTTCAGCATCTTTTATATGTTCTTGTACTTTAATAACTTCACCATTAATTAAATGTAAATCTAAAGAAGTAACGATTTCTTTATCTAAATATTGAGTGAGCAATCTCTTATGTATACTTATCACCTCCTTAGGTTGATAACAACATTATACACGAAAGGTGGAACAACAAATGAACAAAAAATCAGAAGGGTTAGACATAATCATACCAAGGATTTTCAGAAGAGATCATGCGTCAGTAGAATCTTTAACAGAAAATGAACGTCGACTAAGAAAGGAAATATTAGGAAGTATTAAAAAAGGTGATTACAGCTACTTAGAAATAAACAAAGTTTTCTATGCATTAGATAGAGAACTTCAATACAGAGCGAATAATAACAAACTTTAACATTTATCGAAAGGAGTGATAGAGATGCCAAAAATCATAGTACCACCAACACCAGAAAACACATATAGAGGCGAAGAAAAATTTGTGAAAAAGTTATACGCAACACCTACACAAATCCATCAATTGTTTGGAGTATGTAGAAGTACAGTATACAACTGGTTGAAATATTACCGCAAAGATAATTTAGGTGTAGAAAATTTATACATTGATTATTCACCAACAGGCACTCTGATTAATATTTCTAAATTGGAAGAGTATTTGATCAGAAAGCATAAAAAATGGTATTAGGAGGATATTAAATGAGCGACACATATAAAAGCTACTTAATAGCAGTACTGTGCTTCACAGTCTTAGCGATTGTGCTTATGCCATTGCTGTACTTCACTACAGCATGGTCAATTGCGGGATTCGCAAGTATCGCAACATTCATATACTACAAAGAATACTTTTATGAAGAATAAAAAAACTGCTACTTGCGTCAACAAGTAACAGTGACAAACATTTATCAAAATATACAACTTAATTAAATCAAAATATACGGAGGTAGTCAACTATGGCTGAAAATATTAAAACTGAACAACATTATTACACTAAAGATTTCTCAGGATACAGAAATGAAGAAGATAACTTTGTAGCAAATCAAGAATTGACAGTAACAATCACATTGAACGAGTACAGAAAACTTATTGAAATAAAGGCTGTTAAAGATAAAGAAGAAGATACTTACAGAGGTAAGTATTTTGCGGAAGAAAGAAAAAACGAAAAATTGGAAAAAGAAAATATAAAACTAAAAAACAAAATTTATGAATTACAAAACGAAGAAGATAACGAGGAGGACGAAGAAAACGAGGAGGAAGTCAACAATGACTAAAAA
This sequence comes from Staphylococcus sp. EG-SA-2, assembly GCF_017152085.1. Lineage (NCBI taxonomy): Bacteria > Bacillati > Bacillota > Bacilli > Caryophanales > Staphylococcaceae > Staphylococcus > Staphylococcus sp. EG-SA-2. The sequence continues at coordinate 1,770 of NZ_JACYHC010000431.1, read as the reverse complement.
ATATAAAGACATGACTCAGGAAGAAGTAAAAGACTTATTATCTGAAAAAAGCGGAGAATTGTATGAATTAGCGAAAGAAATTAAGGGAGAAAGTAAATTTGATATTTTGCTTTTCTCATCAATAGGAGTTATCGACGGAGATTATTTAGCAGGTTCAAGTTCTGTGATTGGTCATACTTTCGATCTTGCTTCCTTATTGGATAGCACTAAGAGTTATAAAGACATTGTCAATGTTCTCCAAATGTGTAAATCACAAAAATTTCACGGTATTGATGATAACAAGGAGGGCTAAAACAATGTATTACAAATTTGGTGAGATAAAAAATAAAATTATCAGCTTTAACGGGTTTGAATTTAAAGTGTCTGCGATGAAAAAACATGACGGTATCAGTATACAAATCAAGGATATGAATAATATTCCACTTAAATCATTTCATGTTGTAGATTTAAGCGAACTATATTTTGCGACGGATGCAATGCGTGACGTTATAAACGAATGGATTGAAGAGAACACAGATGAACAGGACAGACTAATTAACTTAGTCATGAAATGGTAGGAGGATTTAATCAATGGCAATATTAGAAGATATTTTTGAAGAATTAAAACTATTAAATAACAATTTACGTGTGTTAAACACTGAACTATCAACAGTAGATTCATCAATTGTACAAGAGAAAGTTAAAGAAGCACCAATGCCAAAAGAAGAAACAGCTCAACTGGAATCAATTGAAGAAGTTAAGGAAACTTCTGCTGATTTAACTAAAGATTATGTTTTATCAGTAGGAAAAGAGTTCCTTAAAAAAGCAGATACTTCTGATAAGAAAGAATTTAGAAATAAACTTAACGAACTTGGTGCGGATAAGCTATCTACTATCAAAGAAGAGCATTATGAAAAAATTGTTGATTTTATGAATGCGAGAATAAATGCATGAAGCTAGATCACTCAAATAGAGCTCATGCAAAGCTTAGTGCAAGTGGAGCAAAACAATGGCTAAACTGCCCACCGAGTATTAAGGCAAGTGAAGGTATTGCAGATAAAAGTACAGTTTTTGCCGAAGAAGGTACATTCGCCCATGAGTTAAGTGAGTTATATTTCAGCCTTAAATATGAAGGCCTAACACAGTTTGAGTTTAATAAGGCTTTTCAAAATTATAAGAGAAATCAATATTACAGCGAAGAATTGCGTGAATATGTGGAAGAGTATGTAGCTAATGTAGAAGAAAAATATAACGAAGCTTTGAGTAGGGATAATGATGTAATAGCTTTATTTGAAACAAAATTAGATTTAGGTAAATACGTCCCTGAATCTTTTGGAACTGGTGATGTCATTATATTTTCAGGTGGTGTACTTGAAATTATTGACCTTAAATATGGTAAAGGCATTGAAGTTTCAGCTATAGATAATCCTCAACTTAGATTATATGGCTTGGGCGCATATGAACTGCTTAGTTTAATGTATGACATTCATACAATTCGCATGACTATCATACAACCTCGAATAGATAACTTTTCTACTGAAGAGTTACCAATATCAAGATTACTTCAATGGGGAGCCGATTTTGTTAAACCATTAGCCAGACTTGCTTATAACGGTGGAGGAGAGTTTAAAGCAGGTAGTCATTGTAGATTCTGTAAGATAAATCATTCATGTAGAACACGTGCAGAATACATGCAAAATGTGCCTCAAAAGCCACCACATTTGTTAAGTGATGAAGAGATTGCAGAACTTTTATATAAACTGCCTGATATCAAAAAATGGGCTGATGAAG
>NZ_JACYHC010000430.1:0-5631 GCF_017152085.1 Staphylococcus sp. EG-SA-2 | reverse complement strand
GTTTGAGAAGCAAATGCTTCGTTCAATTCGATCAAATCAATGTCTTCAACAGATAGATTGCTGAGTGACAATACTTCAGGAATCGCATATGCAGGCCCAATACCCATAATTTTCGGGTCAACGCCTACTGCCTTATAACCAACGAATCGTGCAATAGGTGTCACGCCTAGTTCTTTCACTTTATCTCCAGACATTAAAACTACAAATCCTGCACCATCAGAAAGTGGGGCAGATGTTCCCGCAGTCACAGTGCCGTCAGCTTTAAATACTGTACGTAATTTGGCTAATGCCTCCATCGTGGTGTCAGGGCGTATAAATTCATCTTGGTCAAAGATATTTGTGTGTACTTTTGGTCCTGCGTTTGTATATTCAACTGAGTTTACCCGTATTGGAATAATTTCATCTTTGAACCGACCATCACGTTGTGCGTCATAGGCACGTTGATGACTTCTGACAGCATAAGCATCTTGATCTTCGCGTGATACGTCAAATTGGGATGCTACATTTTCAGCAGTTAAACCCATAGGATATGACGCACCTATATCATCATATTGTAAGGTTGGATTGTTTGTGGGCTCGTTGCCACCCATTGGTACGGCACTCATCAATTCAACGCCACCAGCTACAAGTATATCTCCTTGACCAGCCATAATTTGATTGGCTGCAATCGCGATGGTTTGTAATCCTGATGAGCAGTAGCGATTCACTGTTTGACCCGGTACCGTGTCAGATAATCCCGCACGCAATGCAATCGTTCGTGCAATGTTTTGTCCTTGTAATCCTTCTGGAAAAGCCGTACCAACAATGACATCTTCAATCATATTCTTATTGAATTTTCCGTCAATACGTTTCAATACGCCTTGTAATACTTTGGCTGCGACATCATCAGGTCTTTCGTGGAATAATGCGCCTTGCTTTGCTTTCGCTGCGGCTGAACGCCCATAAGCTACAATGTATGCTTCTTGCATGGTTATCATCCTCTCTTAATGACTATCTTTTAATTACGTAATGGCTTACCAGTTTTTAACATATGTGCAATTCTTTCATATGATTTTTTAGATTTTAGTAAGTCAATAAAGCCAATTTTCTCCAACGATTGAATGTAACGTTGATTTATAAATGTATTTCTTGGTAAATCACCACCCGCTAAAATTGTGGCGATATTTAAGGCGATATGATAATCATGGTCGCTAATAAAATGCCCCCGTCTTTGCGCATCTAATTGTCCTTGGATCAATGCTTTGAAGTCTTCACCTAAAGCGATATATTGATGTCTAGGATTCGGAATATAGTTTGTTTCTGCTTCATATTTCGCACGTTTGAGCGCAACTTCGACACGTTGTGCTGTATTGAAAATAATCGTATCTGTATCACGTAAATAACCATAACGACGTGCCTCAAAGGCATTTGTAGAGACTTTCGCAAATGCGATATTCGTCAGTACTTTTGTCATGGAAGCTTGTTTGTCATCAAACTTATGCGATGTGCGTAATATGCGATCAGCCATTTCTGCAAGGCCACCGCCACTCGGTAATAAGCCAACGCCTGCTTCAACAAGACCTATATATGTTTCACTTGCAGCGACAACAATAGGTGAGTAAAGTACAAGCTCACAGCCACCGCCTAAGGCACGACCTTGAACAGCTGTGACTACTGGTTTCAAACTATACTTCAAACGATTAAAGCTATAATGTAATTTATCAATTGATTGTGCAACGACATCATCTACAAGACCGTCTTCATGCGCCTTTTTCATTAAGAAAAGGTTAGCACCCACACTGAAATTATTACCATCTGCATAAATGACCATACTTGTGTAATGGTCATTTTCCAGTAAATCAATGGCATCAACTAACGCATCGTTGAATTCATCGGTAATGACATTATTTTTACTTTGTAATTTCAGTAACAGTTGATCATCATGAGTTACGGAAAGTTTGGCATCACCTTTATCCCAAAGTTCATCTTTTACGAAGTGAGAAACAGGTGTTGCATATTCAATGGTCTCATCTTGTTTATAAAAGCCACCATCTAAATCACTAATCCATTGTGGTAAGTCTCCAAGTTCGTCTTCCATACGTGTTTTAACACGTTCGTATCCCATTGCATCCCATAATTGGAATGGACCAAGTTTCCAGTTGAACCCCCAGACAAGCGCACGGTCTATGTCTCGGAAATCATCGGTAGCTTTAGGTACATTGATAGCAGAGTAATAGAAATTATTACGTAATGTCTCCCATAAAAATAGTCCCGCTTCGTCTTGCGCATTGAATATGACATCAAGGTTATGCACTAAGTCTTTATTAAATTCATTTAAAATTGGTAATTGTGGTTGCGATACAGGTACATAATCTTGTTTTTCAACATCGTAAACAAGTCGAGCTTTAGTTTCTTTATCCTTTTTGTAAAATCCTTGTTTCGTTTTACGTCCGAGTGCGCCATTGTCAAACAACGTATTTACAATTTTGACATCATGAAAATAAGGCGTTTCTTCAGGTACTTGTTGCATGCCTTTAATTACAGACACTGCAATATCTAAACCGACTAGGTCGGATAGGGCATATGTACCTGTTTTAGGACGACCAATCGCTTGCCCAGTTAAAGCATCCACATCTACAATGCTTAACTTGTGTTGCTCGGCGCGATACATAATATCATTCATTGTTTGCGTGCCGACTCTATTTGCGACAAAGCCAGGCACATCATTGACGACAATGACACCTTTACCTAACACATTTTGCGCGAAATTTTTTACATCTAATATGATAGATTCCTTCGTGTGTGACGTAGGTATTAACTCCACTAATTTCATAATACGTGGTGGGTTAAAGAAATGTAGACCAAAGAATCGTTCTTGATCCTTCTCGTTAAATGCTTGAGCAATCGCATTAATTGGAATACCTGATGTATTTGTAGCAAATAAAGCATCTTCTTTAGCATGTTGTAGAACTTGTTGCCAAACAGCATGCTTAATTTCAATATCTTCTTTGACTGCTTCGATATATAAATCAGCATCATCATTTACCAAGTCATCATCAAAATTACCATATGTTAAATGACTCACTAGATTTAAGTCGAATAGTAGCGGCCGTTTCTTATCTGTAATTTTATCGTAAGATTTTTTCGCAATGAGATTTGGATCGTTTTTGTCCACTACAATATCTAATAGTTTTACTTTAAGTCCAGCATTCACAAAGAGTGCTGCCAGTTGAGCGCCCATCGTGCCTGCGCCAAGAACGGTTACTTTATTAATTGTCATAGTGATTCCTCCAATTTAGTTGAGGATAAGATAACCATTAAGATAATTGGAATAACGTTGCTATTTTATAAAATTAATTAAGTATCTTTGACAGTCATCTTAGCCTCTTATTTAAGGAAAAAGCTTTATGCTTAAAATAAGTCTTTTTTAGTGAAATTAATGCATCTCATATAATTATTTGCTATTTATACGAAAGCAGAATCTCCAGTCAAAGCGCGTCCAATTACTAAGGCATTAATTTCATGTGTACCTTCGTACGTGTAAATCGCTTCTGCATCAGAGAAGAAACGTGCAATATCATAATCGTCAGCTAGTATGCCATTACCACCTGTAATACCGCGGCCCATAGCTACTGTCTCACGCAAACGTAAGGCATTCATCATCTTCGCCGTTGAAGTTGCAACCTCGTCATATTCACCATGTGCTTGCATATTAGCTAATTGAGCACATGTTGCCATTGCTTGAGCTAAATTACCTTGCATCATTGCTAGCTTTTCTTGTATTAACTGATATTTACTAATTGGTTTGCCGAATTGCTTACGCTCAGTGACATAATCTAATGTGGCACGTAAAGCGCCAGCCATACCACCTGTAGCCATATAAGCAACGCCTGCTCTCGTTGAATAAAGAATTTTGGCAATATCTTTAAAGCTTGTTATGTTTTGTAAGCGATCCGCTTCATCTACTTTGACATTAGTTAATTTAATTAGTGCGTTAGGAACAATGCGAAGTGCGATTTTATTATCAATGACTTCAATATCGACGCCATCTTGTTCTGGTCTGACTACAAAGCAATGGGGTTTGCCAGTTTTTTTATTTACTGCGAATACTGGAATGACATCAGATACATGTGCACCACCAATCCATTTCTTTTCACCATTGATAACCCAAGTATCGCCTTGGCGTTCAGCGACTGTTTCAAGACCTCCCGCAACGTCCGAACCGTGTTCTGGTTCAGTTAAAGCAAAGCATGTACGCAGTTCATGTGACTGTAATTTAGGTACATATTTCGCAATTTGTTCTTTGCTACCTCCGAAATAGAAAGTGTTATGCCCTAAACCTTGGTGAACACCGAGTAGGGTAGCTAAGGAAATATCAAATCGCGCGAGTAGGTAAGACATGAAAAACTGAAATAGTTGACTAGGCATTTTGGCGTTTGGACGATCCTTGTAAAGTAATGGATTGTTAAAATAATTTAATTCTCCCAGATCTTTAAAATAGTCCTCGGGTACAGTAGCGTCTATCCAATGTTGATTAATATTTTCACGGTACTTACTTTCTAGCAATGAATCTACTTGTTGTAAAAATTCGACTTCACCGTCTGTTAAACCTTTAGCAATACTAAGTACATCTTCAGGAAATAATGTTTTTAAGACCGTTTCTTTTTCAAATGTCATATAAATTCCTCCTAAAAATAATATGAATACTAATGTGAAATGCATTTAATTCAAAAACAACACGCTTTATTTGTAAACGCTTACACTAAATGTCAAAAATTTTTATCACCTTTAAAGTGTTTGTGAGACTTTGTCATTCATCATTTGTCGAATCGCAAGTTTATCTGGTTTCTGCGTACTGTTTAACGGCATATGTGTCACTGGTACATACATTCTTGGGACTTTATAACCTGCTAAACGACTTCGCATATGTTGATCTAAAATTTCAGCGTAATGAGGTTCATCTTCGCGAAGTATAATGGCTGCAGCAATTGATTCACCATATTTTGGATGATCATAGCCAACGACCACACACCGGTCTACTAGTGGATGCTCAGCTAAAGCATTTTCGACTTCAGATGGTAAGACATTTTCGCCACCAGTTATGATTAATTCTTTTTTGCGGTCAATAATAAATATATCGCCATCGTCGTCCATCTTCGCTAAGTCACCAGTTAATAAATAACGACCATGAAATGCTTTGGCAGTCTCTGCTGGTTTATTCCAATATCCTGGCGTGACATTTTTAGCCTTAATTGCAAGTTCGCCAATCTCACCAGTAGGTACTTCCTCACCGTTATCATCAAGGATACGTGCATCAACGAACATGACTGCTTTACCAATACTCATTGGCTTACGTTTTGAATTTTCCGGTGTATTAACAAGTACAAGAGGTGCTTCAGTTAAACCATAGCCGTTAATAATGTTTATGCCATATTGTTTAAAAGCTGCTTGGATACTTGGTAATGGTTGTGAACCACCTTGGATGATATAATCCATAGCTCTAAAATTTTCAGGATTAAAATTACTAGCACGTAGCGTACTATAATACATTGTCGGAATCATGATAATAAATGTAGGGTGATATTGTGCAATCATGTCATTCAATTCTTCGCCGTTAAAGTAACGTTGAAGAATAAGTGTGCCACCTGACAT
>NZ_JACYHC010000429.1:0-5662 GCF_017152085.1 Staphylococcus sp. EG-SA-2 | reverse complement strand
AGAAATAGCACATCCATTTAAACAACAACTTGCACCAGCGGGAATGGGTGGTATAAAATTTGCTGAAACAACTACTTTGAGAAACATGGGTCAAAACATGAAACGTGCTGTTACACCACAAAATCACGTGACACATGGTCCGAAAGATAGTATGGTGAGAAGTGAAGGTAAACATAGTGTAAGTAGCCATGAAATAAATTTATCAAAATATGTTGAATCACCAAACTACACCAAGGTCAAATATGGAGAGCAATATGCAAGACTTAGACCTAAGAAACTAAAAGCAAATATAGAATATACAACACCAACTGGTCACATATATCGGACTGATCATAAAGGGCGCATAAAAGAAGTTTATGTAGACAATCTTTCTCTAAAAGATGGCGGTCGTAATAACCATGCACAAAGAACTGTGGGAGGAGAGGATAGATTACCAGACGATGATGGAGGTCACTTAATCGCCAGAATGTTTGGTGGGTCAAAAGACATAGATAACCTTGTAGCACAAAGTAAATATATCAACCGTTCATTTAAGGAAAATGGTGATTGGTACAAGTTGGAAAAACTATGGGAAAAGGCAATCAAGTCTGGAAAATCAATAGAAAATATTAAAATAGAAGTTAAATATAAAGGTAATAGTCAAAGGCCGACTATATTTAAAGTTGAATATGAAATTAATGGTAAAAGAAATATTAGAAGAATATTAAATAAGTAGAGGTGCCAACATGACATTTGAAGAGAAGCTTAGCAAAATATACAATGAAATTGCGAATGAGATTAGCAATATGATACCGGTAGAGTGGGAAAAAGTATATACAATGGCTTATATAGATGATGGAGGAGGGGAGGTATTCTTTAATTATACTAAGCCAGGTAGTGATGACTTGAATTATTACACCGATATACCTAAGGAGTATAACATTTCTGTGCAAGTATTTGATGATTTATGGATGGATTTATATGATTTGTTTGAGGAGTTAAGAGATTTATTTAAAGAAGAAGATTTAGAACCATGGACATCATGTGAATTTGACTTTACAAGAGAGGGTAAATTGAAAGTATCATTTGATTATATAGATTGGATAAATACAGAGTTTGATCAATTGGGCCGTGAAAATTATTATATGTACAAAAAATTTGGGGTTATACCAGAAATGGAATATGAAATGGAGGAGGTTAAACAAATCGAGCAATATATTAAAGAGCAAGAAGAATAGACAATCTTAATGTGAGACTAAACAATAAAGCTTTGTTTAGTCTTTTTTGGCGGTTAAGTAAAAAGCAATAGATACCGTAAAGTTGATGCTCGTCAAATAATAATATAAAGATAGTTTTATGCTTTGTATAGATAAAAACCTAAGTACTTATAACTTTAAATACGTAATATGCTATTTAAAAGATAATGTATAGGAGACAGATATGACTACTAAAGAAAATATTGATACTCTTCGAAAGCCAGGTGCACAAGCCTTAAGTTTAATATCATTGTTTTTGATACTTTTTTCATGTCTAACTTTCTTTTTTGGTTTAGATTATGAAAGGTTTCCAAACTATTTAAAGATAACGACAATTATAGAATTAATAATTATTGTAATTAGTTTACTTCAATGGATTAGGTTTATAGATTTCGAAAAAGAAAGTGCACGGAAATATAAAAAAATATATGCTCGATTTTTAGTTATTATAAATGTGTTAACTACTATCACTGTAGTATTTGCACTGTGTAACCTTTATTATTTTGCAGCTGTACAAAACCATTACGATTTATTCAATTATTGGTTAATGGGTACGATTTCAATCATAATTAGCTATTTATTATTAGTAATTGGCGGAATGTTTACGTTGTTAAAATTACCTAAAGTAACAAAACGCTGGGGGGGTAAAACTAAAACACATTTCGGTTTATTATTAACTGCGTTGAGCTCATTTATATATATTGAAAAAATTATCGAATATATATTGATTCCTAATGTCGTAGAATCCAAGTTTATAATTATTGTGAGCATGTTGGTTATCGCTGGAGCACAATTTGTGGCATTTCAATTTATTATGCAATACAGTAGATTCTATATTTTTGAATTAAACACAGAAGATGATGACTAAATGATTTTGTAAATACTGTGAAGTATACTTAAATTAAGAAAATCAACTTCAACGTATATCACCATATTATTTTATACTCAATGATGTGAATGGATTTAAGTGGATTGATATTAAAGTAAAAGTTATGGAATATTGAGGTGCGAATATGGAGTTCTTATTATTAATTGTCGTAGCCGGACTGTATTATATTATATATTTAACTGCTGTGATGTATTCTGAAAAAATAGTAGTATTGCCTATAATCATCTATGCCATTTTGTTTGTAATAATTGGTATCACTTATATCTTTATAGGCGACAGCTATGATCAATTAACAAATTTCAATGTGATTTTGTATATGGGGAGTTTGTTTTATGCATGGATGGCTATTAGAAATCTTTGGAACAGACCACTATTACTAAAATATAAGAACATTACAGATAGTTCAAGTGGAATAGTTAATAAATCTGAATACAATTCAGTTGAAAGCTTACGTATAAATATTGAAATAGCTAAGTATAAAGGGATTATTTCTTTGATAGTAGCTATAGTACTAACGGTATTAATGACATTAAAGTCAACACCTCAAATCACTGCAGAAACACGTGACTTAAGTATCTCATTTTTCATACTCAGCTTATTTATCATTATTATATTTGCAGTTTGAGATTTGTTTATTAGAGTTAGAAAAGGAGCGTTTGCTTTTGTTGTAATAAGGCCAATATTATTCAGTTGTTGGATATTTATTTTGAATATGATTTTATCAAGATTATTATAATTGTATTACATATAGGTGTGGGTAAATTTTATTTATGAAATGATGAAAAAGTATATACTATTAATATCTTTTTTACTATAATTATAAATAGTTAAATAAATTGAAAGACAAAATAATGAGTAGGAGTTAATGAGATGGAAAACCAAAAACAAGGCAATGGCTTAAAAATTGCAACATGGGTATTTATTGTATTAACAGTAGTTACACCGCTATTTGGTATTGGAAGTATTGTTTGTAGTATTAATTATAAAAAATACGATGCTGAAAAAGGTTCGAAGTTATTGCAAATTGCAATTATCGTAACAATAATTGCTTTTGTTTTAAATTTATTAGCATATTTAGGTTTAAGATAAGTAAAACGAATTTGAAGAAGCATTAAGCGACATTTGGGTGTTGTTTAATGCTTTTTATTTAACGGAAATAAGTGTAGAGAATAAATTAATAGTTTAATCAAGAGATATTTCGAACACATAGGGGCGATAACATGACTTTCGAAGAAAAATTAAGTCAAATGTACAACGAGATTGCGAATAAGATTAGTAGCATGATACCAGTAGAGTGGGAAAAAGTATATACAATGGCTTATATAGATGATGAAGGTGGAGAAGTGTTCTACTATTACACAGAACCTGGAAGCAATGAATTATACTACTATACTAGTGTATTAAATAAATATGATATATCGGAATCAGAATTTATGGACTCAGCGTATGAGTTGTATAAACAATTTCAAAATTTAAGAAATATATTTAAAGAAGAAGGATATGAACCATGGACATCATGCGAATTTGATTTTACAAAAGAAGGTGAATTAAAAGTTTCATTTGATTATATAGATTGGATCAATACAGAGTTTGATCAATTGGGCCGTCAAAATTATTATATGTACAAAAAATTTGGGGTTATACCAGAAATGGAATATGAAATGGAAGAAGTTAAAGAAATCGAACAATATATTAAAGAGCAAGAAGAAGCTGAACAATAGAGGTGATAACATGACTTTCGAAGAGAAAATAAGCAAATTATATAATGAGATTGCGAATGAGATTAGCAGTATGATACCGGTAGAGTGGGAAAAAGTATATACAATGGCTTATATAGATGATGGAGGAGGTGAAGTATTCTTTAATTATACTAAACCAGGTAGTGATGACTTGAATTATTACACCGATATACCTAAGGAGTATAACATTTCTGTGCAAGTATTTGATGATTTATGGATGGATTTATATGATTTGTTTGAGGAGTTAAGAGATTTATTTAAAGAAGAAGATTTAGAACCATGGACATCATGTGAATTTGATTTTACAAGTGAAGGTAAATTAAAAGTTTCACTTGATTATATTGATTGGATAAATACAGAGTTTGATCAATTAGGCCGTGAAAATTATTATATGTACAAAAAATTTGGGGTTATACCAGAAATGGAATATGAAATGGAAGAAATTAAAGAAATCGAGCAATATATTAAAGAGCAAGATGAAGCTGAACTATAGGGGCGATAATATGACTTTCGAAGAAAAACTAAGTCAAATGTACAATGAAATTGCAAATAAAATTAGCAGTATGATACCGGTAGAATGGGAAAAGGTATATGCAATGGCTTATGTAAATGAAAGAAGTGGAGAAGTGTTCTACAATTATACTGAACCAAGAAGTGATGAATTATTTTACTATACGAGCGTGTTAAATAAATATAATATATCAAGATCAGAATTTATGGACTCAGTATATGAATTATATAAGCAATTTGATAAACTAAGAGATTTATTTAAAGAAGAAGGACTCGAACCATGGACATCATGTGAATTTGACTTTACAAGAGACGGCAAATTGAATGTTTCATTTGATTATATTGATTGGGCGAATTCAGAGTTTGGACAAATGGGAAGAGAACATTATTACATGTATAAAAAATTTGGAATTTGGCCTGAAAAAGAATATGCCATAAATTGGGTAAAAAAATAAAAGATTATGTTAAAGAGCAAGATGAAGCTGAACTATAGGGGCGATAACATGAATTTTGAAGAAAAATTAAGTCAAATGTACAACGAGATTGCGAATGAGATTAGTGGGATGATACCAGTAGAATGGGAGCAAGTATTTACAATAGCTTATGTAACTGATCAAGCTGGGGAAGTCATTTTTAATTATACTAAACCAGGTAGTGATGAATTGAATTATTACACATATATCCCTAGAGAGTATAATGTCTCTGAAAAAGTATTTTATGATTTGTGGACGGATTTATATAGATTGTTTAAGAAGTTAAGAAACGCATTTAAAGAAGAAGATTTAGAACCATGGACATCATGTGAATTTGACTTTACAAGCGAAGGTAAATTAAAAGTTTCATTTGATTATATTGATTGGATAAATACAGAGTTTGATCAATTAGGCCGTGAAAATTATTATATGTATAAAAAATTTGGGGTTATACCAGAAATGGAATACGAAATGGAAGAAGTTAAAGAAATCGAGCAATATATTAAAGAGCAAGATGAAGCTGAACTATAGGGGCGATAATATGATTTTCGAAGAAAAACTAAGTCAAATGTACAATGAAATTGCAAATGAAATCAGTGGGATGATACCAGTAGAGTGGGAAAAAGTATATACAATTGCTTATGTAGATGATGAAGGTGGAGAAGTCGTTTTTAATTATACTAAACCAGGTAGTGATGAATTGAATTATTACACATATATCCCTAGAGAGTATAATGTCTCTGAAAAAGTATTTTATGATTTGTGGACGGATTTATATAGATTGTTTAAGAAGTTAAGAAACGCATTTAAAGAAGA
>NZ_JACYHC010000428.1:0-5691 GCF_017152085.1 Staphylococcus sp. EG-SA-2 | reverse complement strand
TAATAATCAAAAATCAAGTTACGTTGCACCATATTATGGACAAAATGCCGCGCCGGTTGCACGTCAAATTTATCCGTTTAATGGAAATAAAACTCAAGCTTTACAGCAATTGCCAAATTTCCAAACAGCTTTAAATGCGGCTAATAATGAAGCAAATAAATTTGGTAGTAATAATAAAGTGTATAATGATTATTCTATTGAAGAACATAATGGCAACTATAAGTATGTGTTTAGTTTTAAAGACCCAAATGCAAATGGAAAATATTCAATTGTAACGGTTGATTATACTGGACAAGCAATGGTTACTGATCCAAACTACCAACAATAATGTTAATATAACTATGATGCAAGTTAAAAAAATAAAACGGTAAACTCTATAATATGAATTAGGGTTTACCGTTTTTTGCGTATTTTAAAGTATAAAAGTTTACGTTTTATAGCACTTTTAAACCTCATTCACAGCCACTGAGAAATTTAAACACTATTGATTAGATGTCATCTTAGACAATATAAGTTGTGAAATAGATTCTAATGGTTGTTCTTTATGTTGTATTTGTGGATATTTAATCACTGGTATTGCCTGGGAAATTAAATTATTAATTAATAATTGTCGGTCTGTATACCAAATTTTTGATAGATGACGCCAAATATCTTCGTTAACACCTTGAGACTCAATGTATTGACTGTGATTTGGAGTGTATAATGCTACTGTTTTGTCTATAGCCATCGCATCAAATATTATATTTGAGTAATCAGTGATAACGACATCAGACATTAGAATTAAGTCTTGAGCACTAAGATACTTTGGTGCAACAAGCGCCTCTTCTGGTAAGATCGCTTCATCAACACCCTGAACCACAACATGATAGGCTTTGAATAAAGCATCTGATAGTGGTAATTGTTGCGCACTCACTAATCCAATAGGTGCGTATAATAAAACTGGTTTTTGATCATTTATTTTAAACGATTTCTTATACTGTTGTTGAGTAGTACTTTCGTTACGCTTTTGTAGTAAATATTGGTGTTTAGGATTACCATAAGCCAATACATTTGCTTGGTGACTAGGAAAAGCCGTTTGATAAAAGTGGCTAATATCATCAGCAGAATGTATAACATAATCGAATTGCAACCAGCGATTATACCTTTTAGCACGATAAAAAGGTGTTTCTATATTTTTAATAGGCTCTTTACTATCTAAAAATAATTGCATTATTGGTGTGCCTTGATGTAATTGAATTAAAGTACCGTTTGGTTGTAACGTTTCAGGTATATCATTTTCAACTATAACTACGCGTGCGCTGTTAATCAATTCGTCAGCTTTTTCAGACTTAGGTGATATGAAATGTGGTCCGCGACGATCGTCAGTAACAAAATAACAGGCAGTCATTGGATTATGTTTAACGAAGTAAGTAAATAAATATTTTGAATTACCTATATATTGATGATGATCACCGATAAAAACGATGTGATCTTTTAAAACGTTTGGTTGCTTCGTATACAGGCCGAAGTTTTGTAATTGTTTGTTATCAGCACGTTGCTTTGCTATTTTATATAACCATTTAGGTAGCATAAACTTGGTAGAATACAACCAATTATCTGGCGAATTAAGTTGTTCTGAATCCTCGATAAAAAGGTTGCGAAAAGGTATAGGATGATGATCAATATAAGCCATTTTATTCAAATAAAACTGAGACATCATATCAAAATCTTCAATAGTTTTAATAGTTTCCCATATTGAAGCACTTGTTGCTATAGGGGCTTTAAAATCAAAAACGACATGACCATCGATTGATAAATCACCTTTCAGAAGTGTCAATAAAGCTAAATCGAAAATCGTTTCTACAGAGTAATAATGTATTAAATCAAGAGTCTGTTGAATCGCATATATCAGGTTAGGATAATAATTATTGTTTTGAGCCCAATCGGCAATGTTGATCGATGATTGACCGAAATAGTGACAATCATTTTTGTATTGTCCATCCACAGTATAATCAACCACGATAGACTTAGGATATAATTGAACCGCATCTAACATCGATTGATAAATCATTATCTCATTTGCATATGGAACGACATGTGTATAACCTTCAGACTGAGCTTTCATTAATTGAGATTCAAACTTTTGCATATTAGAAACATTTATCTGTTTAATCATTGCTATAACTTCCATTTCTCATCGTAGTATCTTCCTTATTTTAGCACGGTCTTATGTAAAATTCATGAATAGTATAAGTTACTTCATTACATTAAGTACAATTCATTTTGATGAACAGATTTAAAATGAAAAATAAAACAATTAAATAGGAAAGTGATATTGTTAATAGTCTGAAAAAATGGTATATTTTAATTGTGAAAAAAATCACATTAATCTCACTGTTCTGTAAAATGTTATCGATAACAAAATGCTATAGCCAGAGCATGATTTTAATGAAGCAATTACACTACTACTTTATGGAAAGAAGAGTCAGCCTATGTTAGTAAATACGTTTAACCCATTTGATAATTTATTATTATCGTCTTTAATTGCAGCAATACCGATTGTACTGTTTTTACTATGTTTAACTGTTTTTAAAATGAAAGGTATTTATGCAGCTATTACAACACTTGTTGTAACATTACTAATTGCAATACCATTTTTCAAATTGCCAGTTGGTATCGCTTCTGGTGCAGTAGTCGAAGGTTTCTTCCAAGGTATCATTCCGATTGGCTATATCGTTATGATGGCAGTATTGTTATACAAAATTACTGTTGAATCTGGACAATTTTTAACAATTCAAGATAGTATTACAAATATTTCACAAGACCAACGTATTCAAGTTTTACTTATTGGATTTGCATTCAACGCATTTTTAGAAGGTGCAGCAGGATTTGGTGTACCAATTGCAATTTGTGCACTTTTATTAACACAATTAGGATTTAATCCATTAAAAGCTGCGATGTTATGTTTAGTCGCAAATGCAGCGTCTGGTGCTTTTGGTGCGATTGGTATCCCTGTAGGTGTTGTAGAAACGTTGAAATTACCTGGAGATGTTTCAGTATTAGGTGTTTCTCAATCAGCAACTTTAACATTGGCAATCATAAATTTCATTATTCCATTCTTACTTATCTTTATTATTGATGGTTTTAGAGGTGTTAAAGAAACATTACCAGCAATTTTAGTAGTTTCAATCACTTATACACTTACTCAAGGATTATTAACTGTATTCAGTGGACCTGAATTAGCAGATATTATTCCACCGTTATTAACAATGTTAGCATTAGCAGTATTTTCTAAAAAATTCCAACCAAAACACATTTATCGTGTTAATAAAGATGAAGAAATTGAACCTGCAAAAGCACATTCTGCAAAAGCAGTATTACATGCATGGAGCCCATTCATTGTATTAACAGTCATTGTAATGATTTGGAGTGCGCCATTCTTTAAAAACTTATTCTTACCAAATGGTGCTTTATCATCATTAGTATTTAAATTCAACTTACCTGGAACAATCAGCGAAGTTACGCATAAACCATTAGTATTGACTTTAAATATTATTGGACAAACAGGTACAGCTATTTTATTAACTATTATTATTACAATTTTAATGTCTAAAAAGGTTAACTTTAAAGATGCTGGTAGATTATTCGGCGTTACATTTAAAGAGTTGTGGTTACCAGTTCTTACAATTTGTTTCATCTTAGCAATTTCTAAAATCACAACTTATGGTGGTTTAAGTGCAGCAATGGGTCAAGGTATAGCTAAAGCAGGTAATGTCTTCCCAGTTCTATCACCAATCTTAGGTTGGATAGGTGTGTTTATGACAGGATCAGTTGTAAATAACAATTCATTATTTGCACCAATTCAAGCTTCTGTTGCACAACAAATTGGAACAAGTGGTTCACTTCTTGTATCTGCTAATACAGTTGGTGGTGTAGCGGCAAAATTGATTTCACCACAATCAATTGCAATTGCAACTGCAGCAGTAAAACAAGTTGGTAAGGAATCAGAATTATTAAAAATGACATTGAAATACAGTGTATGTTTACTAATATTCATCTGTATTTGGACTTTCATCTTGTCATTATTATAAAAAAACGTATTTCAAAATATAAATATACAGAAGGTGAGATGTTTTCTAACATCTCATCTTTTTTTTATGGATCATTAATGAAAGAAGTTTGACATTATAATAATGGTAGCGCTTTATGTTAAAATGAATAGTGAGTAATCAGCAATCAAATTAAATTGGTTGATAGCTGTTAAGGTTTGTGGTTTTGTCTTTGTGCTATCGCACATAAAGTATATAATTAAAGTAGTTTCGTTATTATAAAATATTAATATACATAGTAGATAGTAATAGAGCATCACCATGGGAACCTATTGAGACACTTATTGATTTAAAGTGGTATTAATATGTCGTATTTCTCGAACGTTCCATTATTCATTTTAAAAAGGGGGACTGTATTTGTTATGACAACACAACATAGCAAAACAGATGTCATCTTAATTGGTGGCGGTATTATGAGTGCAACATTAGGAACATTACTTAAAGAATTATCACCTGAGAAAAATATTAAAGTGTTTGAAAAATTAGCACAACCTGGCGAAGAGAGTTCAAATGTATGGAATAATGCCGGTACAGGGCATTCAGCACTTTGCGAGTTGAACTATACAAAAGAAGGTAAGGATGGCACAGTTGATTGTAGTAAAGCAATTAAGATAAATGAGCAGTACCAAATTTCAAAACAGTTTTGGGCATATTTAGTTAAAACAGGACAATTAGATAACCCAGATCGCTTTATTCAAGCGGTGCCACACATGAGTTTTGTCATTGGCGAAGATAATGTAGCTTTTATAAAAAGTCGTGTTGCAACGTTAAAGAAAAGTGTTTTATTCGAAAAAATGAAATTATCGCAAGATGAAGAAGAAATGAAATCTTGGGTACCGTTAATGATTGAAGGTCGTAAGTCTGATGAACCAATTGCTTTAACTTATGATGAAACTGGTACAGATGTTAACTTTGGTGCGTTAACTGCAAAGTTATTTGAAAATTTAGAGCAACGTGGTGTGGGAATTCAATATAAGCAGAATGTATTAGACATCAAGAAACAGAAATCTGGGGCATGGCTAGTTAAAGTTAAAGATTTAGAAACTAATGAAACGACAACATATGAATCTGATTTTGTATTTATTGGTGCTGGCGGTGCGAGTTTACCATTACTCCAAAAGACTGGGATTAAACAATCAAAACATATTGGTGGTTTCCCAGTAAGTGGATTATTCCTGCGCTGTACAAATCAAGAAGTGATTGATCGTCATCATGCTAAAGTGTACGGAAAAGCAGCAGTGGGTGCGCCACCAATGTCAGTGCCGCACTTAGATACACGTTTTGTAGACGGCAAGCGTTCATTGTTATTTGGTCCATTTGCAGGTTTCTCACCTAAATTTTTAAAAACAGGTTCACATATGGATTTAATTAAATCGGTTAAACCAAATAATATCGTGACGATGTTATCTGCAGGTATCAAAGAAATGAGTCTTACGAAGTATTTAGTGTCACAATTGATGTTATCTAATGATGAGCGTATGGATGATTTAAGAGTCTTTTTCCCAAATGCTAAAAATGAAGATTGGGAAGTGATTACAGCAGGGCAACGTGTCCAAGTAATCAAGGATACTGAGGATTCTAAAGGTAACTTACAATTTGGTAC
>NZ_JACYHC010000427.1:0-5692 GCF_017152085.1 Staphylococcus sp. EG-SA-2 | reverse complement strand
TTCGTTTCGAAAATATGGATATGTTTGAAATAGATGACAAAGATAAGTTTGAATCGTTAAATGTCTTGCTACAATCTCAACAATTATTTGATGGTACAATACGTCAAAATTTATTTACCGATGAAAAAGATGAAGCGGTGCAAGCAATATTTAAGCAATTAGATTTAGAACATTTGGCACTAGAACGTCAAATTGACTTAGATGGTCATACATTATCTGGCGGAGAAATTCAGCGTTTAGCGATTACGAGGATGTTATTAAAAGATACTGCATCAACATGGATTTTAGATGAACCAACAACTGCATTAGATAAACAAAATAGTTTAAAAGTTATGGATTTAATTGAAGCACATGCAGAAACATTAATTGTTGCTACACACGATTTAACTTTATTGTCACGTTTTGAGACCATCATTGTGATGATAAATGGTAAAATAGTTGAAAAGGGAAACTATCAACAATTACTCGCTAATCAAGGTGCTTTATGGAATATGATTCAATATAATGCATAAAAAAACTGCTTGATAGGCTAAGAAACCTTTCAAGCAGTTTTTTAACTAACAAGCTTACGCGTGCTAATTGTTTTTCTATTCTTAATAAATTCTAAACATTACTTTAATTGTCATGACAAAAGTTAATTATTTTTCCTTTGTTTCATCAAATGCATGAATGACTTTACCTAATAAGCGATTAAGTTCTTTAACTTCATCTTGAGATAAAGAAGAAGCTGAAGCGACTTTGTCAGATGCATTACTTAATTCTGGTCTAATAGTTTCACTTTTGTCAGTCAAGTGAATAAATACTTCACGTTGATCGACTTCGGAACGTTCACGCTTAATTAAGTCTACTTGTTCCATTCGTTTTAATAATGGTGATACTGTACCAGTATCGAGTGCTAATTCAGTTACGACTTTCTTGACGTTTACAGGAGATTCATCCCATAAAATTGTTAAGACAAGAAATTGTGGGTATGTTAGATTGTACTTCTTAAAAACTTTGTTAGAGTAGTAGCGATTAACTTGTCTTTGAGCATTGTACAAACTAAAGCATAGCTGTTCTTTTAAATTATGTTGATCAGACATTAAAGTTCTCCTCCAGACATACTATCCGTTTTTTTCTCTTTTCGGATTGGTAATCATTAAAAAGTTGATTGTTTATTAATTCACAACTTTCTTTGATTCAATGCCATGCTAAAATTAAAGTATGTTTAAAGTTTAGAAGATATTTTTGATTAAATCAAGCAAAAAGATAATTTAATATATATGTTATCATTTTTAAAAATAACTGTAATAGAAAAGAGAATATAAAATGAAAAATAATAAAGATGAAAAAATAAGAATATCCATAATTAACGGATTTTTGGGTAGTGGTAAAACCACGTTACTGACACATTATATTAGTGAATTATTAAAAAATGATGAGAAAATTAAAATCATCATGAATGAATTCGGTACTTTTGATATTGATAGCAATAGTATTTCAAATGAAATTGAAGTCCATTCATTGATTAATGGTTGTGTTTGTTGCGATCTTAAACAAGAACTTGTCTATGAACTAAAAGCCATTGCTTTAAAAGGGGACGTTAATCATGTCATCATAGAAGCGACAGGCATTGCGCATCCTTTGGAATTACTAGTTGCATGTCAAGATCCGCAAATCGTTAATTTCTTTGAAAAGCCGATTATTTATGGTGTATTAGATGCGACTCGATTTTTAGAACGTCATCAATATACCGAAAATACAGTTTCGCTGATGGAAGATCAGTTGAAACTAAGTGACATGATTATTATTAATAAAATTGATCTTATAACTGATGACAGTCTTGAGAAAATTGATAAGCAATTAGGTATGATTTGTGCAAGTATTCCAACTTATAAAACAACCTATGGAAAAGTTTCGTTGGAAGAATTGGACTTAACTGTTAAAGACAGAGAGATATCGTCTCATCATCACCATCATCATGGGATTAAAAGTATGACTTACACGTTTACAGGTCCGATTGATCGTCAATTGTTTTATCAATTTATAATGAAATTACCGGAATCTGTTCTACGTTTGAAAGGTTATGTGTCATTTAGAAATCAACCAAATGCAATTTATGAATTTCAATATGCATATGGTTTACCAGACTATGGAATAATTGGCATGCAATTACCATTAACGATTGTTATTATTGGTGAAACTTTAGATACAAATCACATACGTAATCAATTGGATATGCTACAATTTACGTAAATCAGAAAATGTGTTGTTTCAATTTAACGGAAATAGCACATTAATTTCTTAATACTTTTATTGTGAATATTTTGTGACATTGAGGGATGGAGTGGATGAGATATGGAACAAATAATGATTAATCACTATGTTCATTTTTCTAGGCTTGTACAAGGTTTTTGGCGTGCAAATGAATGGAAGATGACTGCGAAAGAGTTAAATTATTTTATAAATGAATTAGTTGAACGTGGAATTACAACGATGGATCATGCTGATATTTATGGGGATTATCAATGTGAATCACTGTTTGGTAATGCTTTGGATTTATCACCCGAATTAAGAAATAAAATTCAAATTGTTACGAAATGTGGTATCATTTTGCCTTCTAAGCAATTTGATTTTACAAATGGACATCGTTATGATTTGAGTAGTAAGCACATCGTGAAATCTGTTGAACAGTCATTAATCAATTTGAATGTAGATTATTTAGATAGTCTACTCATTCATCGTCCTTCACCATTGATGGATCCAGAACAAGTTGCTGATGCATTAACTAAACTTGTTAAACAAGGTAAGTTGAAGTCATTCGGGGTGTCGAATTTTAATCATTCACAATACCAATTGTTAAATCAATATATTATGAAAGAAAGACTACATATTAGCATCAATCAATTAGAATTATCGCCATATCACGTTGATAGTTTACAAGATGGAACAATGGATTCAATGTATCAAAACCATGTTCAAATTATGGCTTGGAGTCCTTTTGCAGGCGGTAAAATTTTCGACAAGGAAGATATTAAAGCGCAACGTATTATGAAAGTTGTTCAATCAATAGCTGACAAATATGGTGTGAGTGACACAGCTGTGATGATAGCATGGTTAGTAAAAATACCGCATAGTATCATGCCGATACTTGGAACAAGTCAGTTAAAGCGTATTGATCAAGCAATCGAAGGGCTACAACTTAATTTAGATGATCAGTCGTGGTTTGACATTTACACCGCTATTATCGGACAAGATATTCCGTAAACTTATTTACTTTTAAATCATAAAGGAGCATATCATGACAAACGAAGATAAACGTTTCGAACAATTAAGATTTGAACGCAAATTTATAGTTATTCCGTATTTAATTTATGCAGTCATTGTATTACTATTAAATATTTTCTATTCTGATTTGAAAATAACAATGACATTATTCGGACTTTTCTTTGCGTATAATGTAGTCATTTTGTTCATAGCATTTATTAAACATTATAAACGCACATTGTTACTAAGTCTTATATTAACAGTGCTTAGTGGCGCGGCATTCTTTGGAATTATTTATGTTTATGGCATTAATCATTTTTAAATATTAAAAAGAGACTATCTACAATAATCTCATTTGCATTTTATCTAACTAAGTTTAACTTTTGCTTAGAAAAATGATGCTATGAGGATATTCAGTAGATAGTTTTTTTATGATCTAATATTTAAACTTAGATATCGTTTTGTAATTAACCGAGATAACTCATCACCTAGCAATATTATTTACAAAATATTTCGATAAAATTGTGTATTTTGCATAAATTAAAAATGTATGTTTTAAAAAATTGTTATAATTAAATTAAGATTAAACAAAGGGGTGACTGTTATGTCAGAAGAAAAACATGTAGTGGAACATGAACAACAAAAGAAAGAAAAGACAAAAAAGCAATACAAGCCATTTTGGATTGTCATGAGTTTTATAATACTTATAGTTGTACTATTACTCCCGGCACCTTCAAGTCTGCCGATAATGGCTAAGGCAGTACTAGCTATTTTAGCTTTTGCAGTTATTATGTGGGTAACGGAAGCTGTATCATATCCGGTGTCAGCAACTTTAATTATTGGCTTAATGATATTACTTTTAGGATTTAGCCCGGTTCAAAATTTAGGGGAGAAGCTAGGTAATCCGAAAAGTGGCAGTGCTATTTTAGCTGGAAGTGACCTTCTAGGAACTAATCATGCATTATCATTAGCGTTTAGTGGATATGCAACTTCAGCTGTAGCTCTCGTTGCAGCTGCATTATTTTTGGCTGCTGCTATGCAAGAAACGAATTTGCATAAAAGACTAGCTCTTTTAGTGTTATCAATTGTTGGTAATAAAACTAGAAATATAGTTATTGGAGCAATTATCGTTTCAATTGTACTTGCATTTTTCGTTCCTTCTGCAACAGCTAGAGCAGGGGCAGTTGTACCAATCTTGCTGGGTATGATTGCGGCATTTAAAGTTTCCAAAGATAGCAAGTTAGCGTCTTTATTAATAATTACTTCAGTACAAGCTGTGTCAATTTGGAATATTGGTATCAAAACGGCGGCAGCACAAAATATCGTAGCGATTAATTTTATAAACCATCAATTAGGATTTGATGTTTCATGGGGCGAGTGGTTCTTATATGCAGCGCCTTGGTCCATAGTTATGTCCGTAGCTTTATATTTCATCATGATTAAAGTGATGCCTCCAGAAATTAATACAATAGAAGGTGGTAAAGATTTAATAAAAGAAGAATTGCATAAACTTGGCCCCGTTAGCCCACGTGAATGGCGTTTAATTGTTATATCGATGTTATTATTACTGTTTTGGTCAACTGAAAAAGTATTACATCCGATTGACTCTGCATCCATTACTATTATTGCTTTAGGTGTTATGTTAATGCCGAAAATTGGTGTCATGACATGGAAACATGTTGAAAATAAAATACCATGGGGAACAATTATCGT
Source organism: Staphylococcus sp. EG-SA-2 (assembly GCF_017152085.1). Classification (NCBI taxonomy): domain Bacteria; kingdom Bacillati; phylum Bacillota; class Bacilli; order Caryophanales; family Staphylococcaceae; genus Staphylococcus; species Staphylococcus sp. EG-SA-2. Next base: position 733 of record NZ_JACYHC010000427.1, on the reverse strand, counting down.
GTTTGGTGTAGGTATTTCACTAGGGAACGTTCTTTTGAAAACAGGTGCAGCTCAATGGTTAAGTGATCAAACTTTTGGTGTTTTAGGTTTAAAACATTTACCTATTATCGCGACAATTGCACTTATCACGCTTTTTAATATATTGATTCATTTGGGCTTTGCGAGTGCAACAAGTTTATCATCAGCGTTAATACCTGTTTTTATTTCGCTAACCTCTACGTTACACTTAGGAGACCAGTCTATAGGATTTGTTTTAATTCAACAATTTGTTATTAGTTTTGGTTTCTTATTACCTGTTAGTGCACCTCAAAATATGTTGGCTTATGGCACTGGTACTTTTACGGTTAAAGATTTCTTGAAGGCAGGTATACCATTGACAATTGTAGGGTATATTCTAGTGATAGTTTTTAGTATGACTTATTGGAAATGGTTAGGTTTGCTTTAATTAAAAATATAAATAAGAATCTAGGTTATTTTAAAGTGACAAAAAGCTTAATAAAATAAAAAGATAATTGAAGGGTGTTTTGTTTATGGCAATTGCTGTGTTATTAAATCGAATGTTTCGAATGGAACACAATCCATTATTTGAATATATTTATCAACAAAAAGAAGACATTGATGCATGTTATTTTATCATTCCGGAAGAGGACATGTCTTCAGCTTCTGATTTGAAAGCACAGTTTTATCGCGGTACTTTGCAGCGCTTTTACCAATCGTTGCACGCAGAAAAGCT
>NZ_JACYHC010000426.1:0-5793 GCF_017152085.1 Staphylococcus sp. EG-SA-2 | reverse complement strand
ATCGAACATCGACATCATATGAATTATTATAAATTTGTTAATATGTTCACCGATGTAAAACATTTGAAAGAATCTGCAGTCAGAAGAAGTTATCTAGATATACTTTTACCAGTTCCAAAGGGTAGTAAATTTAACTCTAATGCGATGTATTTATTCTTATTTATTAGAAGCTTTATAAGAGGGAGAGACGCATTTAATATTATCTTTAGGTTAGTAATTATTGCAGTTTTACTTATGGTTTGGTTATCATATCCATTAGTGACAGGGGTTATTGGAAGTCTTTTTGTGTATATTATATTGTTGCAAATGGCACAATTTTATTCACAACAAGCATATGGCTTATGGCCTCAAGTGTGGCCTGTACCTGAAGAGAAGGTAATCAAAGGGTATGAACAGTTTTTATATAGATTAATGTTTGTTATTTGTACTGTGTTTGCAGTGACATTTATTATAAAACATATGACGTTATTCTATGTTGTACTCATTTTCTATATTGTAGGTTTATTAACGATTAGAAGTATTATTAAAAAGTTGAAATATCAGGAAACATTATTACGAGACTAAAAAACTTCCATTGGCATGTATGTTGTAAAGGTGCATGTAATGTTGAACGCCAAATGATACGGCGTTCAGATTACATTAGCATCTATACGTTAACAGCATAACCAATGGAAGTTTTCTTCGAGTCTATTCTTTTATTGGGTATAGATATCTTTCAAAATAACTTGAATGTTGTCCGCTTGAACCAAAGTAATGACTTAATGCGTCTTTTGAAAAATGGTCATTAAAGGCATCAGATTGCTTAAAGTCTTCGTATGCATGTCGATCAGCAAATCCGAAATAAATTTTATATGTTGTACCTTTAGCAGGTCTTAACAAACGATAGCTTTTAAAGCCACCAAAGTTTCTGAAATTATCGTCTACACTAATCAGTTTCTTTTCAAGTTGATATGCATGATCTTCTGTTGAAGGAATGAAGATTGCACAATAGAAATGATGTTCACTGAATTCACCAATTTCTTTAATAACTTCATATATTGAAGGTGATTTTAAAACAGTCTCACCATCAGTTTCTTCAAAAATAACTGAAGTATCTGATGCTGAAAATTGGAATAGTTGATGGGTCGGGTTATTGATTTTTATTTGATGTAAAAATCCATAAGTGCCATAAGATGTATATAGTTTCTTCATATGAAAGGTCCCCCTTATGTTTTTATTTATTATACGATGATAAACTAGTCATTACCACTATTAATAATTGATTAAAATTACTATAATGAATCTTGCGAGATATTTAGAAGTAATGATACAAAATAATGGACTTTAGAATTTAAATTTACAATAAATAGTTCTATGATTAAATGTCAGTTTTATGACATTTATTTATTGAAAATACGAACGAATGAGCGATATGATAATATAGATAAGAATGATTTTAATTTAGGAGGCCTTTATGGTGCATAATAAAAACAATACAATTTTAAAAATGATCAAAGGTGAAGAAACATCACATACACCTGTTTGGTTTATGCGACAAGCTGGCCGTTCGCAACCAGAATATCGAAAATTGAAAGAAAAATATTCACTATTCGATATTACACATCAGCCGGAGTTGTGCGCTTATGTAACACATTTACCAGTTGATAATTATCATACAGATGCAGCAATTTTATACAAAGATATTATGACACCATTAAAGCCAATTGGTGTCGATGTAGAAATTAAATCGGGTATTGGTCCAGTGATTCATAATCCTATCAAAACAATTCAAGATGTTGAGAAACTTTCTCAAATAGACCCCGAACGAGATGTACCATATGTATTAGATACAATTAAACTTTTAACAGAAGAAAAGTTAAATGTGCCGCTAATAGGATTTACTGGGGCACCATTTACATTAGCGTCATATATGATTGAAGGCGGACCATCGAAAAATTACAATTTTACAAAAGCGATGATGTATAGAGATGAAGCAACATGGTTTGCTTTAATGAATCATTTAGTTGATGTATCTGTTAAATATGTAACAGCTCAAGTCGAAGCAGGTGCCGAATTGATTCAAATTTTCGATTCATGGGTAGGTGCATTAAATGTCGAGGATTACAGACGTTACATTAAACCACATATGATTCGATTAATCAGTGAGGTTAAAGAAAAACATGATGTGCCGGTAATTTTATTCGGTGTAGGTGCCAGTCATTTAATCAATGAATGGAATGATTTACCGATTGATGTATTAGGCCTAGATTGGAGAACGTCTATTAATCAGGCTCAACAATTAGGCGTTACTAAAACATTACAAGGGAATTTAGATCCATCAATTTTATTAGCACCATGGAATGTCATTGAAGAGAGATTGAAACCAATATTAGATCAAGGTATGGAGAACGGTAAACACATCTTTAATTTAGGACACGGTGTTTTCCCAGAAGTGCAACCAGAGACGTTACGTAAAGTAAGCGAATTCGTACACACATATACACAAAGATAATCATAGTATTACATTGAAGCACATGAAAGATAATTCATTTAAAGGAAGGTATTATCAATGACTAAAAAAATGGGGTTATTAGTTATGGCTTATGGCACACCTTATAAAGAAAGTGACATAGAGCCATATTATACAGATATTAGACATGGTAAACGTCCATCTGAAGAAGAACTTCAAGATTTGAAAGATAGATATGAATTTATAGGTGGTTTATCACCATTAGCAGGTACAACAGATGACCAAGCTGATGCACTAGTTTCAGCATTAAATAAAGCATATGCAGATGTTGAATTTAAACTATACTTAGGATTAAAACACATTTCACCATTTATCGAAGATGCGGTTGAACAAATGCACAATGATGGTATTACTGAAGCAATCACGGTAGTACTAGCACCACATTATTCTTCATTTTCAGTAGGATCATATGACAAACGTGCTGATGAAGAAGCTGCAAAATATGGTATTCAACTTACACATGTGAAACATTATTATGAACAACCTAAATTTATTGAATATTGGACGAATAAAGTCAACGAAACATTAGCTCAAATACCGGAAGAGGAACATAAAGACACGGTATTAGTTGTTTCGGCACATAGTTTGCCAAAAGGTTTAATCGAAAAGAATAATGATCCATATCCACAAGAACTAGAACATACTGCGCTTTTAATTAAAGAACAATCTAATATTGAACATATCGCGATTGGTTGGCAATCTGAAGGTAATACAGGTACACCTTGGTTAGGGCCAGATGTACAAGATTTAACACGTGATTTATATGAAAAACATCAGTATAAAAACTTTATATATACGCCAGTAGGTTTTGTATGTGAGCATTTAGAGGTGCTTTATGACAATGATTATGAATGTAAAGTAGTTTGCGATGATATTGGTGCGAATTATTATCGTCCAAAAATGCCGAATACACATCCATTATTTATCGGTGCAATTGTTGATGAAATCAAGTCTATATTTTAATGACGAAAGAAGCGTGAAACGTTGTGACTAAATCAGTGGCTATTATAGGAGCGGGGATAACAGGTTTATCAAGTGCATATTTTTTAAAACAGCAAGATCCTAATATTGATGTAACCATCTTTGAAGCATCGAATCGTCCGGGGGGAAAGATTCAATCGTATCGTAAAGATGGTTATATGATTGAACTAGGGCCTGAATCTTATTTAGGTAGAAAAACGATTATGACAGAATTAGCGAAAGATATTGGATTAGAACAAGATATTGTTACAAATACGACTGGACAATCATATATTTTTGCGAAAAACAAATTGTATCCTATTCCAGGTGGATCAATTATGGGAATTCCGACAGATATCAAACCGTTTGTGACAACTAAATTAATTTCACCACTTGGTAAATTAAGAGCAGGATTAGATTTAATCAAAAAGCCTATACAAATGCAAGATGGTGACATTTCTGTTGGTGCATTTTTCAGAGCAAGATTAGGTAATGAGGTACTTGAGAATTTAATAGAGCCTTTAATGGGTGGTATTTATGGTACCGATATTGATAAATTAAGTTTGATGAGTACGTTTCCTAATTTTAAAGAAAAAGAAGAGGCATTCGGAAGTCTGATAAAAGGTATGAAGGATGAGAAAAATAAGCGTCTGAAACAAAGACAATTATATCCTGGCGCACCAAAAGGACAATTCAAACAATTTAAGCATGGTTTAAGCTCATTTATTGAAGCATTAGAACAAGATGTGAAAAATAAAGGTGTGACAATACGCTACAATACGTCAGTGGATGATATTATTACATCTCAAAAGCAATATAAAATTGTTTACAGTAATCAACAAGAAGATGTATTCGATGGGGTATTAGTGACAACACCGCATCAAGTCTTTTTGAATTGGTTCGGACAAGATCCAGCATTTGATTACTTTAAAACGATGGATAGTACGACTGTTGCAACTGTTGTATTGGCATTTGATGAAAAAGACATTGAAAATACTTATGATGGTACTGGCTTCGTGATTGCGAGAACGAGTGATACAGACATTACCGCATGTACTTGGACATCGAAAAAATGGCCATTTACTACACCAGAAGGTAAGGTTTTGATTCGTGCGTATGTAGGTAAACCAGGTGATACTGTGGTTGATGATCATACAGATAATGAATTAGTATCGATTGTACGTAGAGATTTAAGTCAAATGATGACATTTAAAGGTGATCCTGAATTTACAATTGTCAATCGTTTGCCGAAAAGTATGCCACAGTACCATGTCGGTCATATTCAACAAATTAGACAGATTCAAGCACATATTAAACAAACATATCCACGACTTAGAGTAACTGGTGCATCTTTTGAAGCGGTTGGACTACCTGATTGTATTACACAAGGTAAAGTTGCTGCTGAAGAAGTAATCGCAGAGTTGTAAGTTAATTGTTGGATGGTGTTGGTGTAGGTGCGACGCCTTTAGATAATGTTTGATGAAATATAGTCATTTTTAAGTTATATAATGGTGGAAGTAATGTGTAAATATAGATACTTTCAGCGGGAATTATTTTTGTGAAATTGAAGCAGAGACAAAGGTTTAGCTGTTTTTGAATGATATTGAAATGATGACAATACACTTTAATTAGAAATGTCACTTTGCGATATAACATTTCTAATTAAGGTGTTTTTATTTTACAATTATAGGTAATCAGTCATTTTTTTAAAAATAGAAAAGAAGTAGTAAGTTGAAAGGAGAGAATGAGATGACAGATGTAATTATTGTACATTCTATGCATGGAAATAGTAGAAATCATTGGTATCAGTGGTTGGAGCATAACTTAACTTTAGAAGGATATGACGTAACATTATTTAATTTTGAATCCCCTGAAGCGAAGACAGTGGATCAGTGGATTGAAGCTATGACGAAACAAATTAATGTACGCAAAAAGGATACATATTTTGTAACACATGGTTTAGGTTCAATCACAGCTTTAAAATATATTGAAATGATTGATCAGCCGATTGAAGGCTTTTTTAGTATAGCGGGCTTTAAAGAAGATGCAGAAAATATAGATTTAGATATTGATTTAAGTAATGTAACCATTGATTACGATAATATTAAAAAGAAAGTTGACAATTTTTACGGATTGAGTTCTAAAAATGACAAATACGTTTCATATAAAGAAACCCAGCGTTTAATGAATGCATTAGAGGGGAACTTGCGAATCGTGGAAGATGGAGGGCACTTCTTAGAAGAGGATGGCTTCGAAACATTTACAGCGTTGCAAGATCGGATGCAAGATTACATGACACGATAGGTAATGTTTGGTTGCTATGT
>NZ_JACYHC010000425.1:0-5908 GCF_017152085.1 Staphylococcus sp. EG-SA-2 | reverse complement strand
TCAAAAATGTTTAATAGAAGACATTACATTTCTGTTCTACCTGCGATTGCTTTAGATAATGTTACTTCGTCAGCATACTCTAAATCGCCACCTACCGATAACCCTTGTGCTAATCTCGTCACTTTGATACCTATAGGCTTAACTAATCTAGAAATATACATGGCTGTAGATTCCCCCTCTAAGTTCGGGTTCATAGCTAAGATTAATTCGCTAACTTCATCGCTTTTCAAGCGTTCAATCAATGAAGGAATATTAATATCTTCTGGTCCAATGCCATCCATAGGTGAAATAGACCCATGTAAAACGTGATATAAACCTTTGTATTCTCTCATTTTTTCCATAGCTATGACATCTTTGTCATCTTCCACAACACAAATAACTGAACGATCTCTTTGTTTATCTTCACAAATATAACATGGATCATTTTCAGTAATGTGACCACATACGCTACAATATGTTAATTCTCTCTTAACATCTACTAATGCTTTGGCAAACTGAACAACATCGTCTTCTTTCATATCTAAGGTATGAAAAGCCAGACGTTGGGCTGTCTTTGGACCAATGCCTGGCAATTTCATAAAGCTATCAATAAGCTTTGATATAGGTTCTGGATAATGCATCTATGATCACATTCCAGGGATGTTTAAGCCTTGAGTATGTTTACCTAAACGTTCTTGAGTAAGCTCATCAGCTTTATTCATCGCTTCATTAGTAGCTGCTAACACTAAGTCTTGTAGCATTTCAATATCGTCTGGGTCTACAGCTTCTTCTTTGATTTCAACGTCGACAACTTCTTTATGACCAGTTACAGTAACTGCAACCATGCCACCGCCAGCTGTTCCTACAATACGCTCTTCTTTAAGTTTTTCTTGTTCTTGAGCCATTTTCTTTTGCATTTTTTGCATTTGTTTCATCATTTGTTGCATGTTTCCGCCACCGCGCATATTCCATTTCCTCCTTGAAAATCAATAAATATTTATCAATAAAATGATGTTTCTTTCATTATACATACGATTATATCGCTTGTCATGTATCACTCTTCATCTATCACATGTACAGTTTCTTCACCGAAAAGATCTTTTGCTTTTTGAGCAATATCTGTTTGTTGTGCTTGTTGCTTTGGCATATCATCGCCTTCGTTTTTACGATTTTGTAAATACTCCGTTCGAACTCTTTGCCATTGATCTGATGGTACACCAACAACTTTAACGTTTTTATTAACGATATTACATACAACACTTTCTATACTACTACGTTTCTCGTCGTCTTTATTGACGATTTCACAATGGATCTCTTCCTCAAATTTCACAAGTACGTGATCTTCACTTGCCGCCACAGGTTCCGAATTTTGCAATAAACTAACGAGTGATTTTTTATCATTGTTTTTGGCATGATCAATCACTTCTTGCCAATGATCTTTCAACAATTTGATATCTGCCTTATTCGCTTTATCTAGCACTTTTGCAATTTGTTGCATTGAAAATGCATTTTTAGATTTTTGTATGCCTCTCGCAGGCTTTTTCGAAGATTTTTGAGCAGGAGCGACACTCACTCCTTGTGCTTTTAGTGTTTTTAATTCTTGCTCTAACTGTTCCATACGTTGCAACAATACATCTGTGTTTGGCGATGAAGCAATTTGTGCTGGTTCAGCTACATTCGCAATCACTTGTGGTTGACCCTTAATCTGCTCAGCTAATTTTACTAACAACACTTCAAAATGAACGTTTTGATTCACACTAAAACGAATCGACACTAATGTATCATTAATAAGATCAATCATTTGATATAACATATCTAATTCTAAGTTCATCAGTGCTCGATACTCAGTATCTTTCTCAGATGTTTTATTCATAATCGTATCTCTGACAAAATAAATCATATCATTTATTAGGCGATTCACTTCTTTACCCTCTGTTATAAACTGATGGTATTTTTTAAAAGATGCTTGTACGTCACCTTGTACAATATCATCAAACAAGTGATCCAACGCTTCATCATGTACGCTACCTGTGACATTCAACGCATCTTGCAATGTTAACGTACCATCACCAAATGCAATAGCCTGATCCATAATACTTAATGCATCACGCATACCCCCTTCAGACGCTTTAGCGATAAATGCCAAGGCTTCATCTTCACATTCAATTTGTTGTGCATCTGCTACAAATTTTAAACGTTCAACAATTTGATCTAGGCTAATTGCTTTAAAATCAAAACGTTGTGCCCTAGAAATGATTGTTGGAGGGATTTTATGTGGTTCTGTCGTTGCCAATATAAAAATAGCGTGTGCTGGAGGTTCTTCTAACGTCTTTAAAAGGGCATTAAAAGCACCTGTTGTTAGCATGTGCACCTCATCTATAATATAAACTTTATATTTCGATTCACTTGGTGCATATTTAACTTTGTCTCTAATATTTCTTATTTCATCAACGCCATTATTACTAGCAGCATCAATTTCTATCACATCTGAATTAGTCCCCTGCGTAATGCCTTTACAAATATGACATTCATTACAAGGTTCTCCATCAGTGCTATTTAGACAGTTGATTGCTTTAGCAAACACTTTGGCAATACTCGTTTTCCCCGTACCTCTCGGACCACTAAAAATATAAGCATGCGACTGTTTTTCTTTCGAAATCGCATTGCGCAATGTCTTCGTGACATGTTCTTGTCCGACGACATCCTCGAAACTTTGGGGTCTGTACATACGATATAAGGCTTGATAATTCAAGTTAGCACCTCCATAAACAATTACCTCTCATTATAGCATGATAATACCTTTACTTCTTAATTGAACAATTAATAAAAATGTTCTGGAAATTTTACGATTCCGTGTGGTGCATCCGTCAAATTATCCCATAAATATTTTACAAGTAACGGTGCATCACCAGATTCTAATTTAATGTCATGCTCAGCAGCATTTTGATAACCCAACTTTTCAAAGTAGTCAAAACAATGGTCTACAACAACCGTACTATACTCTTGTGCTTTGGCACGCTCTTCTACTGCTTGAACCAAGCCACGACCTAATTTTTGTCCACGTAATTCAGGATGAACTGATAAAGAGGCAATCGCCAAACCATAATACGTCTTATCATCACTATTAATTTCTACTTCAATTAATAAAACGTGTCCAACGACATCGTTATTTTCATTTTTCGCTATTACTTCTAATTCAAAATTATAGCAAGGAGATTTTCTTAAATGTTTTACTTTCGCACGTGCTTGCCAACTCGTTTCAGGATTATCATCAAAACTTTCTTCAATACTATTTAAAGATTTATCATAATCTAACTCTGTTAAAGTACTTAAATATATTTGCATATGTCCTCCGTAGGCATTTGATTGTCAATAATCATAACGTATCTCATTAATAATTCTATTGTAAGATACTCCCCCTCATTTCACCATCATTTCTTTATCATCAAATAATAACTTCTTACTTTTCATTGACACAAAAATCATTCAAACTGCACATCGATTTCACTTGAATCAAACTTCACATATAAAAAAGCTACTTCCCACAAACATGTTCCACGTATAATACGCTGAATTGTCTTCAAGAAAGTAGCTTCTATAAATAAATATATATTTTCAACTCTTAATAATCGGTTTAATATTTAAAAAATAAAAAACCGTGCACCTAAGCATCGAACGTAATTCACGAACGTAACCAAAGTCGTTAGCTAAATCTCGGCTACCCTACGGCACATATGATGATCCACTTAATGCTGCTTCCGTCAGGACCTGACATGGTTCATGGGTTCATATTGCATAGGACCGAAATCTTCAAACACTACGTGCTTTGGGCAGACTTCGCAAAAATACGGCCTCAACAAAGGAATTAAGCCTCGCATAAAGCGGATTTCGAGTACAGGGAACCGCTACCTCCCCACCTAGCACGGCAAGATATATATTACTATATTTTAATAGTTAATTGCAAGTATAAATCATTTATATCATTGTTTACTTTATACGACGTCTTGAGAAGTCGTTAAATTTAAATTCATTTGCAAGATGTTTTGAAATATTATATTGAAACGGCATTGTATTTTCTAAATACACAATACTTCGAACTGTTGCTGAATAAGCCACCGATACATCACCAAACAATTGATATGCTTGTTCATCAAACGGTTCAAAAGTAATAGACTTACTTGAATAACTAATATTAAGATTTAATACCTTTTCCAAATAATCATAAATAGAATCACTCGCAACATCATTACCTATATCTGAAACAATCGACTTTAGAAAATAATCTTCATCAACAATCTTCACATGTTGGTTAAGCCGACGAGTTCTAACAATATGAATGAGCGATTCACTAGAATTGATGTTTAAAGCATGTTGAACTTCTGGAACTTCATGCGCTTCAACAACCTCATTCACAACAACTTCAGTTAAATATGCGACGCCCATTTCTTCTTGCATTTCTTTAAAACTAACAAGTTCAGAAAATGGAAACTCTGTAACCTCCTGATAAATGACAAGTGACCCTTTACCATGAATCTTTTGAATCATGCCGTCTAATGCCAACAAATCTAATGCCTTACGCACGGTCTCTCGAGATGACTGGTACAATTGCACCAAATCATGTTCAGACGGAATTTGTTCACCATATTGAATCTGCCCGTTTAATATATCTTCTTTCAACGCCTCATAAATCTTCATAAACTTTTTTTGTTTCGCCATATAAACGCATCCACTCAATTTATTTTACGCGTTTGTTTCGATTACAATTGCACCAAACCCGCTTATCGTATTATTTTCCACTGTGCCTGTTTGAATCACAACACAACCTTCTCTAGCCAATCCTTCTGGCAAATCAACAGCCGATGCTGAGAAATTCGCAATTACTAGCCATTGTTGATTCTTATAATGACGTTCATAAACAAATAAATGATCATGATCCATAAAACGTGGCACAATGTCTCCATACGTAATAATATCATGCGTATGTCTTAATTGTATTAATTTTTGATACGTATAGAAAATAGACTCTTTATTCTGAAGTGCTTGTCTAACGTTGACCTGATGATAATTTTCCGAAATATCAATCCAAGGCTTACCAGCTGTAAATCCAGCATTAACATCATCACTCCATTGCATAGGCGTTCTCGAATTGTCTCGTGACTTCTGTCCTAAAATCGCTAATACATCCGCTTCAGCATGCCCTTCACTTAGCAACTGATGGTAGGCATTAATCGATTCAACATCACGATATTGTGCTATTGATGTAAAATGTGGGTCCGTCATACCAATTTCTTCACCTTGGTAAATATATGGCGTCCCTTGCAACATATGCAGTGCGATAGCTAACATTTTAGCACTTTGTATCCTCATCTCTTCCGACGTATCATCACCAAATCTAGACACTACCCGTGGCTGATCATGATTACACCAGAAAATCGCGTTCCATCCGCCACCGTCATAAATACCTCGTTGCCATTGCATCAGAATTTCCTTTAACTTATGAAAATCAAGCTTCGCATTTGTCCACTTTTCACCATCAACATAATCAACCTTTAGATGATGAAAATTAAAAACACTATTCAATTCTTGGCGTTCTGGTTGTGTATACTTAATACAATTTTCAATCGTCGTCGAAGACATTTCTCCTACAGTCATCATGTCAGTGTTACCAAACGTTTGACGATTTAATTCATGCAGAAACTCATGCACTCTAGGACCATCCGTATAAAATTCTTTACCTATTTTGTCAGAGTCCTTAAATTCACCTTTAGAAATTAAGTTAATGACATCAAATCGAAAACCATCAACGCCGAAGTCTATCCAATGATTGACTATGCGATATAACGATTGACGTACTTCCGGATTATCCCAATTTAAATCAGCTTGACTGACATCAAATAAATGTAAATAATATTCATCTGTCTCAGAATCA